>NZ_CP007521.1:600000-793841 GCF_000695835.1 Mycoplasmopsis californica
ATAAAAATAGGAAAAAACAAATAAATTTACTTATATCAAAGCCGTTTAATCATTAATTGTTTATAATCATTCATAAAAAGGAGGAAAAATGACAGGACTACACGTTTTAACTAATAATTTTAACAAAACAGTTGCTCTGAGCGAGTTTGGGGCAAATTGCTTTTTAGCTTTTTTTGTGTTGTTGAGTTTATATATATTTAAGCGTGCTAAAAATACATCTAAAATCATACAATCATTGATATTTACGTTAATTACATTTGTCGCAATTGTAATGTTTTGAGGTCTTATGGTTGCTGTGTCGGATGATACCCCAATTATGTATATAAATCCGATCAGTGTATTATTTGATGCAGTCGTTGAAACATTGAATACTAAAGGTTCTATATTCAAGAGTTTTATAGGAGTGCCGTATATCTTAGGATTTCAATTTTTAGGATCAATGAGTGGTTTTATTTTGTTTGTTGCCATGTTTTATTTATTCAAAAAAATTCCATCAAATTATTTTGAAAACCAGACAAGCGTAACATTGAAGGAAATATTATTCCAAAACCACAATGAAAAAACATTAGCATTTACAATAAAAGAAACTATATTTGTGTTTTTGCTAGCAATCACTATTACAATGACACCGCGGATACCACACACATACAGTTTAAATCACTTTACATCAGTGATTTTAAACATGATAATTTTGTTTACAATCTTAACAATTTCATCATATTTTAACTTTTTCGCTTTTCACATCTTCCTAGCGACTGGTTTTGCAATTTTAAACTTAATTTTGGCAGATGATAACAAGAAAAAAACACAAATTATCAAACATTATTTTATAAATCTAGCAATCACAATTGCTGTACCAATAATAGTCGCATTAATAACTATTGGCATTTATAAAGGAGGAAAACACACCTATGTTTATTAAAGGAAAGAAAATAATTAAAAACTTATTTGGTCCTGGCATACTAATTTCTGCACCTGTATTCGCCATTTCCTGTTCGCAAACTGAAACATACACTAATCAAATTGAGACCTTAAATCAGGGAAAAATCGACAGTGCAAGTTTAGACAATCTGGATAAATTAGCTGATCACACTGCAATATTAGAATGAAAAAATCCAAAAACAGATATAGCTAAAATACAAGTTAAAAATCTATATCTAAATAACTTTTTACAAAATAATTTAGTAATAAACAAAAATAAATTGAATGAAGCTTTAAAAAATTTAGGTTTTAAACATCTTGATAAAATAAAAGCTGAAATAGTTTTCAATGAGGTCAATCGTGACTATTCAAATATTGAATATTTATCAGTGCCTGTGGTAATAAAAAGATACATTAAAACAGTTAGTGGGCAAATCAATGAATTTCAAACACGTAAAATTTTCTTTAAATTAAAAGGATTAAGCATTAATGAAGAAAATAAAAAGCGTAAAACTAAACTTGAAAATTTCTTAAAAGATAAATACGATGTACAAGATGGCTTAAATGTTGTTAAAGTCGAAAAAATGAGTCTGGAAATGGCACCGGGCGCTAACTTAGATTACAAATTAACTCAGATTTCAAGAAACGAATTAAACAAAACTATCAAGTTAAGATTTAAAGATCTAGAAAATAAACTTTATTTTAATAATCTAACCCAGCAACAAAAGCAAGAGCTTGCTTCACTTAAAAAAGCCGATTCTAAAAACGATTTATTTAATGTGTACATTGAAAGTTTTGAAGTTGATCCACAAAATCACCAAAATTTCATCATTAAATTTAAGTTAGCTTATGGTTCGCCAAGTATTAAAATAAAGTCGAACCGATGATCTGTCGACACAACAATCAAAAATATAGGAGTAAATTTAGTATATAAAGGACGTTTTAAAACAGTTGATGCTGATGAATTTTTAAAACAAAACGCAATAGTTGAACTTAAATATAATCTAAGTTTTACCAACTACCCTTTTGCACAAGCTCATAAAAATGATTTTGTAGCAAAATCTAAAGTAAACGGCCTGCAATACGAAATTAAATCAATCAAAAAACTTGATCACCCTCAAAGATTAGGATTTAACTTAAAAGTTACGAATTCTGATGTTGCAGAATTTAATAACAAAGAAGTTTATATTGAAGCCGGAGTGGATAAACACACATATATTTTTCAACCTGAATTGCAAGATAGCTTAAATAAATTTAACTTATTGCTAGGTGATATTGACTCAAATATTTTGACCAAAATTACTCAAAACATATACGATAAGGCAAATAGATCTCGTATTTTACCTGGTGGTTATGGTGAATTAAGAGGTTTTTATAATAATAAAAACGCTCCAAAACAACTTCATCTTGGTGAAGATGTTTTGGTTAAAGAAGGCACTGAAATAATTGCTCCTTTTGATGGCGACATTATTTCTCTGGGCGCGGCTAAAAACGAAAAACCCTTTACCGGAATTGGTGGACAATTAGTATTAAGAGTTAAAAAAGAGCAATTAATCGATTCTATCAATCAAAACGTATATCAGGATTTATTTGCAGATGCTGAATATGTTTACATTGGATTAATTCACCTTGATATCGCAGCAACACTGCGTGTATTAGAGAAAAATGGACTAAACAGACAAAAATTTGAAACAGAAAAATATCTTAAATTAGACATTACTCTAAATAATCCGTTGCCGATAAAAAAAGGTGCAGTAATTGGTATAGTCGGAAAACCTTCAAATAATGGTGGTTGAATGCCTCATGCCCACATCGCAACTTGAAAACAACAACAATTCATCAAGGATGACAATGGCTATTTGTATAAACCTAATGATAACACCGATAGATACAAAAAATATAAAGCTGATAATCAGTCATTCAATATTAGAGTTCATGGCGTTGAATTGGGTCAATTACCCTCTCAAAGTGGAAAAATAAACACTTCTGAGTATCAAACAGATGAAAACGGCAATGTAAATGGCTCAGAAATTAAAAAGAATGCCGTTAGAAATACATTATTAAATATTAAAGATTGAGAAATCAATGAAAACTTATTTGATCCTAATATCATCTTCAATTTTAGGGATATAAATTCATTAGCTTTTGATGTTCATGAGCTATTTAACGAGTTAAAATAAAGAAAATACCAAGATGTTCTTGGTATTTTTATCAGTCTTTTTCAGAGTATTTGGAAAAATACTGAAATTAGTATTCAGTAATTATAGGAAACTGCGCACTTAGATCTTTAACTTTTTGTTTAAGCTCTTTTAATAAGGTTTTATCTTTTTTAATTACCATAAAGTTTGAAAGAAGTGTATGAATGATCTCAGCTAATTGTTCTCACTTAGTAAATTTACGCGAGGTCATTGCAGCTGTTCCGATTCTAATACCGCTTGAAACCATTGGGCTTAAAGAGTCGTTTGGAATTGTATTTTTATTTACTGTAATATTAATATTTCCTAATATTTTTTCAGCTTCTTTACCTGTAATTCCGTAACTTTTATAAACGTTGAGCGTAAATAAATGGTTGTCAGTTTTACCAGAAACAACTTCAACACCTCGGTTAATAAATGCCTCACTGAACATTTTTGCATTTGCTACAATTGAACGTCCATATTCTTTGAATTCTGGCTTTAAAGCTTCACCGAATGCAACTGCTTTACCCGCAATCGCATGGAATAGCGGCCCTCCTTGATAACCAGGGAATACTCATCTATCAACTTTTTTAGCAATCTCTGCGTCATTTGTCATTATGATTGCTCCTCTCGTGCCACGAAGTGTTTTATGCGTTGTCGAGGTAATCACATCTGCATAACCAACTGGCGAAGGATGAACGCCAGCAATGATTAAACCCGAAATATGAGCAATATCAGCCATTAATTTTGCGCCACAAGCATCTGCTATTTCCCGAAACTTTTTAAAGTCGACAATCCGAGGATATGCTGAATATCCACATATTATTACCACTGGTTTTTCTTTAATGGCAATGCGTTTTATTTCTTCATAATCTAAAACGCCGTTTTGGTCAACCTCGTAAGATACTGATTTGTAAAAAATGCCGCTGAAGCTAATTTTATACCCGTGTGTTAAGTGTCCTCCTGAGTTTAATGAAAGACCCATTATTTTATCGCCCGGTTTAGCAAGCGAAGCTAAAGCTGCGGCGTTAGCGACAGAACCAGAATATGGCTGTACATTTGCAAATTCAACTCCAAAAAGTTGTTTTAATCTTTCAATTGCTAAATTTTCAATAGCATCAACATTTTCACAGCCACCATAATATCTTTTACCAGGATATCCTTCGCCATATTTATTGGTCAAAACACTGCCGGTTGCTTTCAAAACGTCATTAGAAACGTAATTTTCTGATGCTATCAATTCAATGTGTTCATTTTGTCTTTTAATTTCTTTGTTTATTGCTTTTTCAACATCTTTGTCAATTAGTTTAATTTTTTTGTACATTTAGACTCCTAATTATATTGCGAACTTATAGCATCTATCGTAGTTGTATCCGCAGTAATTCGCAGTGTTATTTTTTTTACGTTTTGAATAATAAACGTATCAATTTGAGTAATTGAGTATATATTATGTGCTGAATTAATTTCATTAATTTTCGAACTAATCGGTTCATTCAATTCAAGGTTAAATGTTAAATCAATTGTTTTTAATGGTGTGCTGTCATATTGTTTGAATAGTTCAATTTTTTTTGTTGGTAAATCTTTAAATTCGGCAACCCATAAATTCAACTGAGAATAAGCTGGGTGAATTTTGCCAATTCAACCAATCATTTCTCCTTTGAAAAATATCTTAGCAGAAACGTTTGGGTGAATATACTTATTGTCCTTAAATGGCACAAATTCAAGATCGTAACATTTTGTGTAATTAATAATATCCTGTTTTATCTCATTGAAATCTTTGATATTCGATACTAAACCAATGGTATACTCATTGTAATTAATCATTCCTATTTCAAATAAACTAAAACTATCTAATTTGCGTTTAACATTGTACTCAGCTACTTTAAGCATGGAAGTAATAATTGAATTTCTAACAACTTCACGTTCTTTAGAAACGAATGTTTGTAATTTGACATCATTTGTAAATCCAAATGGATTTAATTTATTATTTTGCTCACTTTCCAGTGTAAAAGTAATGATTTCGTTATAGCCCATTGCCTGTAACAAGTTTTTACTGATATCTCTACGGTCGACTTTAAAAGGTTCTAGCAATGGTGGCTTTGGATCAAATTTAGTATAACCATAAAATCTAAAGTATTCTTCAATTACATCCTCATATCGCGCAATATCCTTGCGATATGGTGGTGCGATTACTCGATTTTTATCCATTTTAAAACCTAATTTCAGCAATTTAGCTTCAACCTCGCTAAATTGCTTTAAGTCTTTAATATCGCAATCAGCATACAGTGCTAATTTTTTACGATTTTGAGTAACGGATGTGCCTTTTCGTTTAGCTGGCAGACCAACTATATTTGAAAAGCTACGTTTATCTTGATAGGACTTAAATTGTAAGTATTGCATTCCAAAACGCACCATTTGTGTGTTTACGCCACGTCCCCCTTGGATACTTGATGCAGATTCCAATTTTATTTCCTTAGCTCCGTGACGTACTAATTTAGACTCAAATGAGCCAATTTCAAACAATATGTTTTTACTTTTTGCATCAACTGAGCTATTTTCCAATCCCATCACACAAGCAAGAGAAACCGGGCCATTTTTATCAACTATTGCTAAAACATTATTTACTTCAATTTCTTTATTTCCTAGAATATTGACTTTTCCACTGTATATCTCTGCTTTTAGGCGCGACTCAATTTTGGAGCAATCATATGAGTGAGTAGGAGCACCTGTGTATATTAATGCCATATTACTTACATCAATTGCTCAAATGTTTTTAGCCTCAATTCCGTGTTTAGCTAAAAACAGCATATCTAAAAGATTGGTTTTTGAATTTGATAGCTTAATTTGAATAAAACTAAGAGCATTTGTGTTATTTTTGTTACTTTTGACTGAGGTTTTAAATTTAGGCTTGATTTTTTTGTTATCTCAATCAAATCAAACAAAATCAGTGTCATAAAAGGCAGCTAGTTCTTGTGCTAAAACATAATATGAGTTGGCATCAGAGCGATTAGCTGGTGTTGTAATGTCGATAATATAATCATCCAAACCAAAATATTCAACTGGGTCAGCATCAAGAGGTAATTCATCATCAAGCATCATAACTTCATCAGGATTGAATGGTAATTTAGAAATATCAAAGCCTAATTCATTAAAGTTGCAAAGCATTCCTTGTGATTCAAATCCGGCCATTTTTTTGGAACTAAAAGTTATATCCCCTTTAGATGAACCCACAACAAAAGCGGTTGTGTAGGCGCCTACCTTCGCATTTTTTGCATTCGTTTGAATAACAATACGTTCTTTTGAGAAGAGCTCTAATTCAACAATAGTTAAATTTTTTGAGTTTGGGTTAGGGTAAACATCAACGACCTTAGCAAATCTAACGCCCCGAACATCGCTAAGAGGCGTTATACTTTCAACTTCATAACCTAAATTATTAATGTCTTTTTCAATGCTTAAATCAAGTACTTTATTTGGCATGAACTTATTTAATTCTTTCAATGTTACAATCATTTTTATTCCTTTCTTAAACTAAAATCAATTTTTTTCTTCAATTTTTCATTAATCTTTTTGAAAAAACCAGAATTTTTAAAACAACTTGACCCATGAGCATAACTTAGTGGCGAAGGGTGCGACGTATAAACAATTTGAGCATTTGAAACTAAATTTTCAGCTTGCAAACTTTTAACAATTTTTAAAGCATTTGTACCCCACACGCCAAATATAACATTGGGATTATTTCGCAACACAAATCTAAGCAAATTCGTTGTAAATATTTCTCAGCCAATATCTTTGTGTGCTAGTGGTTCATTTTCACGAACTGTTAATATCGAGTTTATCAATAAAACTCCTTGTTTTGCTCAAGATTCTAGTGAATTGGTTTGAATAATCGAGCTAGGATAATCGTTAATTATTTCTCTAATAATATTTTTAAGTGATGCTGGCGTTTTGATACACGATGTACTGAAGGCAAGTCCATCTGCAACACTTTCTTGATGATAAGGATCTTGACCAATAATAATTAATTTTGTATCTTCAGGCTCAAAATATGTTAGGCATCGAAATCAAAGATTCTCTGGTGGATAAATTTTGTGTGTTTTTTGCTCAATTTTTAGCGACTTTATTAGTTTTTTAAAGTATTCTTGGGTTTTTTCTGTGTTAATAAAATTATTAAATTTATTTTTCAGCATTAAATTGTTTTAACGTTCTTAAATCATTATTATAAAACTCGCGAATATCTTTAATTCCGTATTTAATCATCGCTAATCTTTCAATTCCCATTCCGGCTGCGAAACCATTATATTTTTTACTGTTATATCCAGCTAATTTCATTACGTTTGGATGTAGCATTCCGGCACCTAAGACCTCAATCCAACGACCTTTATAAAAAATATCAACTTCAACACTTGGTTCAGTAAATGGGAAAAAACTTGGACGTAATCTTAACTCTAATTCTTCTTCAAAAACATAGCTTAATAGCGACTTTAATGTTCAAATTAAATTCGGGAAGCTTACCTGACCAACACTTACAAAGTCTAATTGCATAAATTGATGAGAGTGAGTTGCATCGTCTTCATCATTACGATAAACTTTACCAATAGCAAAATTATTCAGTGGTTTATTTGCGTTTTTTTCTAATTCTAGCGCACTTATCCCAGTATTATGGGTGCGAAGAAGTGTTGTCGGATTTAAATAAAGTGAATCATGCATGGCTCTGGCCGGATGGTCTGATGGCATATTTAATTTTTCAAAATTGTAATAATCTGAGACAATTTCACCAGCTTTTGATTCAAAATAACCGTTTTGCGTAAATCAATCACGTAATCTATCACAAATAATTGTTAAGGGGTGCAATGAACCAGGTTTATTTACCGGTGTAGTAACATCAACATATTCACTGGAGATTTGTCTAGAAATCCTTAATTCCTCAATATGTTTTTCAGCCTGTGCGAATAATTGTTCATATTGCTGTTTTAACTCATTTATTTTTTGGCCTATTAATTTTTTTTCCGTACTTGGAGCATTTTTTAATTCATTCTGTAATTTGGCAATTTCACCATCCTTGCCATATACTTTGTTTTTAGCTAATTTAAGTTCTTCAAATGTATTAATTTGTTCTAAATTAATTTTTGTCATTTTTTTCCTTTCAAGATTTAATTTGTTGATAATAAGTTTTTACTTTTTCTAAGTCATTTTGAGCAGGGGTAAAAAACTCAATATTTTGTATGTTTTTGGGTAAATATGCTTGCTTAGTTCAATGATTTGGGTAATTGTGTGGATATTTATAGCCAATGCCATGTCCTAAATTAGATGCTGAGGCATAATGCGATTCACGAAGGTGCATCGGCACATCATAAATATTTCCCTCATCAATAAATTTTTGGACATTTTGCATTGCTAAATATGTACTATTACTTTTTGGGCTTAAAGCAATAAATGAAATTAGGTAAAAAATCGGTAAATTTGCTTCAGGAAATCCCAGTCGTTCAACTGCGTTTAAAGCCGCTTCAACTCGTAATGCTGCATTTGGATCTGCTAATCCGATATCTTCATAAACAACTGCACTTATTCTGCGAAAAAGTCCTTGATAATCGCCAGTTTTTAAAATTAATGCACCTCAATAAAGTGCGGCGTCAACATCAGAACCTCGCATTGATTTATGGAATGCTGATAAATTATTATAATGAGCATCGGAGTTCATATCTGAATAAAAATTGATATTTGGTATTAATTTAGTAATAGTTTCCTTCGTTATTACTTGACTTTTAGATAAAAAAGCTAACATTTGTAAATTATTTAAACAAAACCGATAATCACCAGTTGAATGTTTAACTAGAATTTTAATATTTTCATCATCAATTTGCAGATTAGAAAAATTGGACTTAATTACCTTCTTAATACCGTTGAAAACCTCTTCTTCACTCAGTTTGTTGAATTGCAATATTTGCATCCTACTTCTTAGCGCCGGAACAATTCTAAAATATGGATTTTCGGTAGTTGTTGCATAAATTGTCACGCGGTCAAATTCAAGATAAGAAAGCAATATATCTTGCAAATTCTTATTCAATCTGTGTATTTCGTCAATAATAACAATTTGATTGGAGCTAATTTTGTCAATCAAATCAACTTTTGAATCAATACTCGCATTGAAAATATCATATTTAAGACCTAAATCATTAGCTAATGCAATAGCGCACGAAGTTTTCCCTGTTCCCGATTCGCCATAAAATATAAAAGATGTTTTTAGCTTATTTTCAACTATTTCTTTTAATAAGTTAACGTTATTTTGTTGTCCGATGATATCATCAAGTGTTTGTGGTCTTAATTCATTAGCTAAATTATTCATAATATATATTTTAGTTCAAACTCTCAAAAAAAATCACATATTTCAAAAATTCCCAAAATATATAAAATAAAATATAGGTTGGTGTTGAAATTCCTTTGATTTCTCACAAAATAAGAAAAAACACAGATAGTTCTCCGTGTTTTTTTGTCTTCAATTAAATATTGAATTATTTTTCAACGTCCTCTTCAGTAAATTCTTGATTATTTTCACCTTGTTTTTGCATTTGTTGAGCAATAAATTCAAAAGCTTTATCAATTTCATCAAGTTTATTTTTTAGCTCATCGTATGATTTTGATTCTAGAAGTTTTTGCAACTCATCAATTTTTTCTTGTGTTTGTTTTTGTTGTTCTTCATTAATTTTATCTTTATTCTCTTCAAGAGATTGTTTCATTTTGCTAATTAACGATTCTGCACGAACTTCTGTTTCAATTTCTTGTGCTCTTTTTTCGTCTGCCTCTCGGTTTGCTTCAGCGTCTTTCAGCATTTTTTCAATTTCTTCATCACTTATTTTCGATGAATTTTTAATAACTAATGTTTCAGCTTTACCTGATTTAGCGTCTTTCGCTGCAACTGTTGTAATCCCGTTTGCATCGATTGTAAATGAAACTTCAATTTGAGGAACGCCTCTTGGTGCCGGTTCAATTCCTTCTAGGTTAAATCTACCTAATGATTTACAGTCATTTGCTAATTTTCTTTCACCTTGTAAAACATGGATTGTAACCGCTGTTTGATTGTCGGCAGCAGTCGTAAATGTTTTAGTTTTAGTAATCGGAATACGAGTATTACGTTCAATTAAAGCTGCGACAACACCATGTTCAGTTTCAATTCCAAGTGTAAGCGGAGTAACATCAACCAATAAAATATCGTCAATATCACCAGCTAAAACGGCACCTTGAATTGCAGCACCCATAGCAACAACCTCATCAGGGTTTACTGATTTATTAGGTTTTTTGCCCAATCTCTTTTCAACTAATTCTTGAACAGCAGGCATTCTTGTTGAACCACCAACTAATAGAACGTCACTTATTTCAGATAATGAAACTTTTGCATCAGCTAGAGCTCTATCAATTGGAGCTTTGGTTCTTTCAAGAAGTTTAGCAGTCATTTGTTCAAATTCACTTCTTTTTAATGTTGCTTCAATGTTAATTGGAGCTTGTCCGTCAATAAAAATTAAGAATGGAAGTGAAATATTTGCCACCATTGAAGAAGATAAATCAATTTTCGCTTTTTCGGCGGCTTGTTTTAAACGAGCCATTGCCATTTTATTTTGTTTTACGTCATAATTGTGGTCTTTTTGGATTTTTTCAACTAGCCAGTTAACAATTTCATAGTCTCAATCGTCACCACCTAACTCATTATCACCAGCAGTAGATAAAACTTCAAATGTACCATCAGCCAATTCTAAAATTGAAACATCAAATGTACCACCACCTAAGTCAAAAACTAAAACTTTTTTCTCTTGTTCGGTTTTATCTAAACCAAAGCTTAATGCAGCGGCTGTTGGTTCGTTAATTATTCTTAAAACATCTAGACCGGCAATTTTCCCAGCTAATTTTGTCGATTCACGTTGTGCGTTATTGAAGTATGCAGGAACTGTAATAACCGCTTTTTCAACCTTGTGTCCAATTTTTTCTTCAGCATATTTTTTAAGATTAGCAAGAATCATCGCCGAAATTTCTTCAGGCTTATATTCTTTTCCATTTGCTTTAACAGTTTGTTTTGTTCCCATTAATCTTTTAATAGAAGCAATTGTATCTGGGTTTGTTTCAATTTGATTTTTGGCATTTTCACCAACAATTGTTTCGCCGTCTTTAAATGAAACAACAGATGGAGTTGTTCTTTTTCCATTCATATTTTCTAAAACAACAGGTGTACCGTTATCCACGATTGAAACAACCGAGTTTGTAGTACCTAAGTCAATACCGATAATAACTTCTTTCGCCATAATTTTATTCCTTTCAAATTTTTAATCTGCTTTTTGTATGCAATTATTTTACCATAATTTAGCACTCTAATACTTATTCTGCTAAATTTTTTTTATTTTTCTAAAATGCCTATAAATTAGGTTAAAAGATAACAAAAACCCTCATAAACACAACCAAATTAACATGGAATTTTGCGATATATAAATATCAAAAATAACTAAAAGATTAAAATAAGAAGCAATATTTATTAATTGGTCTAGTGCAAAATAAATAAAGTGTAAAAAATCTGGACTAAATCAAAACAATAAGCTAAATAAATAGATAATTTCCACAACAGGAGCAAAAAATATAGCATATAAAAATCCTGTTATATTAATAAAATTATTTAATTTGAGTGTTCACAAGCATGTGTAAAAATAAATTAACACGCTTATTATTAAATAATTTAAAAATATGTTCTTTACTTTAAATATTTTTAAATTCTTGTTCACCAAAATTATAATTATAGTTGTACTAAAACTCAAAATAAAACTAATTGAAATTATTAAGTTAAAATTAACATAAAAAATTACAATAGCTGCAACTGGAATTGAATATATTTTATATTTTTTGAATTTTCGGCTAAATACTTGCATAATAAAAGCTCGTAACCCACTTATAAAATTAATTAGAGAACATAAGTAAAGAAAACAAATAAAAATTCCAAATCATTCGGCGACTCTATTTACATTTTTGTTTTTAATTTTGCCTATTAAAGTAAAAATAAAATTAAAAAGAATATCAAAATGTAATCCCGATATAACTAATAAGTATAATATATTGATTTCAATAGCTCTTTTTGTAATATCATTTGCTTCATAATTTTGACCAAAAACAATTAATTTTCAGTATTTTTGGAATAATAACGAACCCTTTTTACTTCAATTCTCGATTGCAAAGAAAAAAGAATATAAAGGCTCGTCAACTCTTGTTACAACTCCTTTTTCAATTAAGTAATTGATATTGTTTGAAAAATAAAAATTATTATCCTGGGTTATTTTTATTATTTTTGCCTGCACTTCAACAAGTTGTCCTGGACGCAATGGATATTTTGTTGTATAAGGTGTTAAATAAATCAAAAAATTATTATTGTTAACGTTTAAAATTGCATATTTTTGGGAAACTTTGGTTACTTTTGCTTTAATAAAATAATTTCCATTTTCATAAAATTCCCCGGCTCGCAAAAATTTAAATATTAAATAGAATGATGATATGAAAATCAAAAGCAATAACATTTTAGGGTGAAATATTAATATTAAAACCGATATTAGAGCAAAAGATAAAATTCAAAAGTACTGAGTTTGAATTGGTGAGAGTGACAAGTGCAAGCATAATGGGCTAAGTACAACTAAAATTCTAGATACTACAGGATTAAAAAGATTTTTAATTTTTCTATAGTTTTCGCACCAATGCCTTTTATCTTTCCGATGTTTTCTCATGATGTTTCATGGTTTGACTTACGATATTTTACTAATTTGGTTGCAACTGAGCGAGAAATTCCTAAACTAATTAGTTGCTTGGTACTGTTTATCTCCTTTCATGATATTTTATTTTTCTCTTCTTTTTCATTAAAATTTGTAGTCTTAATCATTTTTTTGTTTGGTGGTTTATTTGTTTTTATACTACCGACAATATCTTCAACTTTATTCACTTTTAATTCCTGGTTTGTTATTATTTTTTTATTTAGTCTTGATGTTTTGGACTTTTCTTTCAATTCATTTTGTTCAATTTGTTTTTGAATATAAGTTTGCTTTTGATCAAAAGTCAAAGACAAGGCAAGACCAAAAAAACCAACAGCAGAAACAGTTCCTAGTATTCATAATTTCTTTCTCATCACTTATATATTTTTTCTTTTTTTAGAAAAGATACCAAAATGGAAAAATTTATCACTTTTAGGTTAAAAACACAACAATATTACTAAAATATAAAAATGAAGACAATATATATCGTTGAACAAATTGGAAAAATAAAAAGTACTATTCCATTAAGGTATAATTTATATACAATTTTGGAGGTTAAATATGCAAGTTAAATTTTTAAATAACCCAACTAATTTATTAGGTAAAGAAATTAAAGCTGGTGATATATTCCCAGATTTCGTGGGCGTTAAGTTGGACATGAGCGATTTTCACTTAAATTCATTGCCGAAATCTAAAAAATTAATATTCTCAATTCCATCAATTGACACAGGTGTTTGTGAAATGGAAACGACTAAATTCATGAACTTTTTCAAAGATAAAGACTATCCAGTAGTCGCTGTAAGTTGTGACCTACCTTTTGCTTTTGGCCGTTGATGCACAGCTAAGAATAATGAAAAAATCATTCCTTTAAGTGAGTTTAGACATAGAGATTTTGGTTTAAAAACCGGTACAGTTTTAGAAGGTGTGGGATTATTGACGCGTGCAATATTCGTTTTAGATGAAAATAATAAAGTTTTACACGTTGAATATGTTCCAGAAGTTTCTACTGAACCTGATTACGATAAGGTTTATGCTTATTTTTCATAATTAATTACTTATAAAATACTTTAATTTAAACAATAAATACTATAAAAAACACAAATATTTAAATTTGTGTTTTTATTTTTTGTGAGTGTTGTCGTATGTGTCCGCTTTTTCATCGAATACAGCGTTCATCGCATCTAATTCTGCTGTTAAGGATAGCTCAGATGAATTAGTATTTTCTTGTGTTAAATCAGTATTTTTGTGTGTATTTATAAATTGTTTATGATTTTTTGTTCTTTGTTTGTTATCAAAATCATAGTTGTCTAAATCATCCAGAATTTCATTGGTTTTACGTTCGATGTCGTCAGCAACAGAATCTAATACTATTGTGTTTGTGTCTTCAAACATTGATTTATTATTATTTAATAAGTCATGTTGCTGTGTATCAAAATCTTGAACAACACTATCTTCAAGGGTATAATTTTCCGTTCGCTCTGAAGTAGTGTTTTCATCTTGGTTTTTATTAAATCTCGAGTTTTCATAATTTAAGTATTCATTAGCAGATTGAACTTCATTTATTTGATCTTGTATTACATTTTTTTCAGGGATCAAACCTAAATGAATACTAGTTTTTTTCTCAGTTTCAGAGTTGTTTAAAACATTTATTGAATGATCAAATTCAGATAAATCAACGTTATTTATATCCTTTTCAGCATTTTCTCGAACCAAAAGTTCGGTCGGAGGTGGAAGAATTAAGTCTGAATCATTTTCTTCTATCTGCGTATTTGTGCTGACTAAATCATCATTTGAATACATTATTGTACTTGTGTCAATATCGTTTTCTAACTCCATTTCGGGAGATTGCAAAAAACTAAAATTACTTAAATTTTGTGTGTTTAATTGTGTAAAACCTGTATCAATTTGTGTATGTTCAATAGTTTGAGTGTGAGTTTGTTGCACTTGGGTGAACGTGTTTTTGCTTGATGGCGTCTGTGGACTATCTATATATTCTAAATATGGGTCATTACTTGAAAAATTGTTATTTTGGTCATACTTATCATCCTGTGTAATTTGCGTTAAACTATTGTTCGTTAATCCATCAATAGTTAGTGCAGTATCTTCAGATGAATCATTAATAACCTTAGGGATTGGTAATGAATCAAGTTGATAGGTAATATCGTCCTTAATTTGCTCTCATTTTAAGCGATCTAGAACATATAATTTATATTCTTTTGCACGGATAAATTTATTTAAATCTTTAAATTCTAAATATTTTTTTGGATCATTTGCGTACTCATAATCATCAACCATGATAGCAAATGCATTATCATTATTGTATTTCACTAAAAGATCTACATTAAAAGTACCTAATGGATAATCTTGGTAAACTTCAATTCAAGGTTTTTGTTGAACATGTTTGTTCAATGTTTCGTAAATTTCGAAAAATAGCTCAGATTTTTCTTTAGTTACATTTAATTCAATTTCCCTAGTTCTTTGGATATCTAAATTCAAGAATTCTTTTCTTTCTTTATGGTCAAGCTCTAAGAACTCAAGTCATTTTTTAAATGTTCAAACATCCTCATTTTCTTTGGAAATTATAATGTCACTTGACTGAATAGACTTAATTACGATCATTTTATCTTTTGCCCGTGAAATCGCAACGTTTAAGGCGTTACGGCCACCATTACGCCCAACAAATGTTGAGTGGATTTTTGCACTGGCGTCATATCCAATAGTTGCAATAACCAAATCGGCTTCATCACCTTGAATGTTTTCAATATTTCTAAGTAAAAGCTTATTGTTTTTTAGGTTGTCAGCGATTTCTGGATGATATTCAAATAACCTTTTTGTAATCGATTCTTGTTGTGGCGAGTTGAAACATAAAAGAATAATTTTTTCATACTTATTAAGATTTTTTTGCAATAGATCAATTGCAATTTCTTCTTCAATTAAGTTTTTATTGTCAATTCAATGTCCGTTGGCCTCAATAACCTCAATTGCAACGTCGCTATCTTTGATCTCTGCTGAATCAATTACATCAAGTTTTGAATCGTAGAAGTGTTTTGAACTAAAAGTCATTAGTGCCGCTTGTCTTGAACGATAGTTTTTGTTTAATAAAATACTGTGAACGCCAAGCCCTGTAACAAATTCAAGCAATGAAAGTGTAATACCATAAACCGATTCATCATCAGTTACTCTAATTTCAAATCAACTTGAAGGCTTCATTTGTTGGTCATCACCGGCCAACACTTTAATTTTTGCTAAGTAAAGCACAGGTAAACCTTGCTCAACAAATATTTGACTCGATTCATCTAAGACTGCATAATCAAATTCTTCTTTTGACCACGCCGATAAATCGACATCAGGAGTAACAATAATAATTGGAAATAATTTTTTGATAATATTAGCAAATTTATTAATGAATTTATATGGTTCAGTTTTACCAATTCTGACTGTAACAGCAAACTCTGAATACATTTCTTTTTCTTCAGGACTTAATTGCTCATAACGATCAACAATTATTTTTGAAACATATTTTTTAATTTCATTTTCATCGTTTATTTCACGACGATTTTCAGGTGGAATTATTGCTAAAAGTGAATTCATAAATTCAAAATCAGTTAAATCCATATCTGATGCAATATGTTTTAGAGATGCTAAATTAATTTCTGTGCCATTGAAGTGTTCAAAAATACCTTCTGATAACTTAATTAGAGCACTACGTTTGCGTGTGAAAAAATTCCATTGTAAGCGGTTTGTTTTTAATAATCAATTTTGCAGTTCTTTTAGTGTGGCAAAACCAAATTTAGATGGATAAGTGAAAAATGAAGGTAAACTCAGTAAAAACTCCCATTTTTCTTTATTTAAATATGGTAAATAATCGTTAATTAGTGGTAAAATTCGGGCAATCAATTTAAACTTGTGATCATTAGCAAAATCAGCGATTGAGCTTACATATTTAAGTTCTCTAGCGCTTAAAATTCGTAATGGCTTTAAATTATCATCTTCATTAAAATGTTCAATAAAATCTAAATATTCTTTTAATGGTTTATAAAAAGCTTTTTTGTTAACACTTGCTGTGTTCAACATGAATAAACAAAAAGACTTTAATGACCCCATACGGTTTCTAATAACCTCAAGAGCAGCTTTTTTTTGAGAACAAACAACAGCTGTTCGTTTATAAATCAAGATATTAGTTAATAAGTTAACAATAGTTTGTGATTTACCTGTTCCGGGAGGACCTCAAATCACTGTGTTTTGAATTAATGAAGATGCAATTGCTTGATCTTGGCTAAAGTTTGTAGGTGTAATGCGGAATAAACTTTTTTGTGGGTGAAGAACAAAATTTTCAACATTATCAATGTATTTTTGTTTTTTAAACTCAGTAGTAATAATTTTATTAATCTCACCGTTTTTAATAATTTCCATCATTCTGTTGCGAATATAACCACCTGATGGTTGAAATAAACCTAAAACAACACCGGGACAAAATTCAAGAGGTTCATTAGTTATTTCTTCCGGACCTTGTATTTCAAATTCGCTGTTAAGTGGTGCTAAATTAGGATACATTTTACTTCAATTATGTTTTAGAGCTTCATAAAACTCACGAATACTTAGATTCTCTGGTTCAATTGAAGTATTAACATCAAAATTAGCATTATTTAATAAAAACAATAATTTTTCATTGGGTTTAATACCGCTAATTGAATATAAACGAGGTTTTGAATTGTCAAGGCTGATGTTCACTTCCTTTAAAAACAATGGAGCATAAATACTTTTACCTTCTATATTCACTTTAACATACATAAATCCGATGTGTATCGGTCAAATATTAGTTTGTTCATATACTTCTTGAGCACGGTTTAAAAACATTGACCATTTAACTGATTGCTTTTGATACTGGACAATTAAATCGTCAGCTATTTTTTTAACACTTGTTTTAAAGTCACGTTTCAGCATGCGCAATTTGTAATCATTTACATTAATTTTATTTTCCTGAATTATTGCGAATGCTTGGTGATAGTCTTCACACTCCATTAGTGCTTTTGCAACTGTGTAAAATTTTTGCTATAAAATGTCAATATTAAAGTCTTTGCTATTATAAATTTGATCAAAAACGTCTTTGCCAAAGGTTTTATAAAAATCAAAGAAATATGTATTATCTATCTTTGTAAAGATAGCTTTATCCCCCGCACTCACTCCTAAAAGATTGCTTAAGATTGTTTTGTATTTTTTCTCGTTCTCAGTAAACATGATATTTCACCTTCCTAATTAATACTTAAATTATTATATTAAATGTACGTGATTTTGTAGCATTAATACTATAAATTAATTAATATTTGATGTTGGCGAAATATCTCATAATACATTTTTACACGGGCAGAACACACTTTTTGTATAATATAGATTAATATAAAGCAATGGAGGGAAAATGTTCAATCGAATCAAGGGAACAAGGGATTATTCGCATAAACAAGCAATTACGACGGAAACCATTCGTTCTATTTTCATTAAATCATCACAAAATTTCAATTTTAACTATGTTGAAACACCAATTATTGAGCCAGCGCAGCTTTTTAAGCGCTCTGTTGCAGGCAGTGATATAGTTAAAAAAGAGATGTATGAATTTAAAGATAAAGGTGATCGAGAAGTTGTTTTAAGACCTGAAGGTACCGCCGGATTTGTGCGTGCTTTCATTGAAAATAAATGATATTCAACTGAAGCAGTGCAAAAATTCTCATACTTTGGACCAATGTTTCGTTATGAACAACCACAAAAAGGGCGTTATAGACAATTCTATCAAGCAGGTGCTGAATATATTGGAGAGGCTAATCCGTATATTGAAGCCGAATTGATTTCTTTTGCACAACAAATTTTAGGAATCATGGGTATAAATACAGTGCTAAAAATCAATTCAATAGGTGATCAAGAAGCTAGGGATAAATATCAAAATGAATTAAAAAAATACTTCGCTAAATACAAAAACGATCTATCACAAGATTCTCAACAAAGACTTGAAAGCAATGTTTTACGAATTCTTGACGATAAAGAAGATTCTAAAAAAGATTTTGTTAAAAAAGCACCTAAAATCAATAATTTTTTAAACCAAAACAGCAATAAATATTTTTATGACCTACTTTCAATTCTTGACTACTTGGAAATAAAATATCAAATTGATTACTCATTAGTTCGGGGTCTAGATTACTACGATGAAATCGTGTATGAATTTGTTTCAACATCTAAAAATAAAGGATCACAATCAACAATAATTGGTGGGGGTAGATATTCAAATCTTATTTCAGACCTTGGCGGCCCAAAACTTGCTGCAAGTGGTTGAGGTTTTGGTGTAGACAGGGCCGCAGATATTTTATTTGAGGATGATTTAGTTCCAGATAATTCAGAGTTAGAAAAAGTTCATATTACAATTGGATCAACCAATAAAGAATCAATGGATTTTCTATTGTTAATTTCAAATAAATTCCGTTCGCTTGATGTCAATGTTGAATTTATTAAAGATGTGTCTAAAAGTAAAAAAATATTTGAAAGAGCAAAAAAACTAGATTCTGATTTTTTAATTATGAATGATACAGTAAATAATAATCCAAGGTTTTTAGCAAAAAACTTAAAAACTAACGATAAAATTTACTTCACAGATTCAGAAGATGGTTTAGTAGATCTATTTCAATTTCTCGAAGACAATGAACTTAGACAATTTCAAGAATTAGATGACTATCTTGAATAAGAAGTTGTGTTTTACTAATAAACACATTTTACTATTGTTTAAGTAAATTAAAAAAAGAGCAATAATTGCTCTTTTTTTAGTATTCTCCGTCTCATTCAAATTCATATTCAAATATTCTAACATTATCACCTGTTTGAATACCTTTTTTTATTAATTCATCTCAGACGCCAATTTTTTTTAAAATATGATTAAATCTTAAGAGGTTATCGTAGCTAACTAGTGGAATTTTGTCATATAATTGCTGGATTTTTGGTCCACTAATTTCAAAATACCCTGCATATGGAGAAATCACCTTATAATCTTCTTCAAGTTGAATTTCCACAACTGAATCATCTTCAATTTCTTCAGTCGGTTTCAATTTGTTAAGTTCAATTAGTTCAAGTAATTCTTTTTTAACCTCGTCAAGATTTTCAACACCTAAGGCACTAATTTCAACAATCTTAGTATGAGGATATTTTTCTTTAAATTTAGCAATATTAACCGCAAAATTTGGTAAATCAGACTTATTAGCTATAACTAATTGATCCTTATTTTCAAGATTTAAGCTGTATGATTTTAACTCTTGGTTAATTATTTCAAAATCTGCGATCGGATCCTTGTATTCGCTACCAAAATCAATAATGTGAGCAATTACACGGCAACGCTCAATGTGGCGTAAAAATTGAATACCTAATCCTTTTCCTTGTGATGCCCCTTCAATTAATCCAGGCAAGTCTGCAATTACAAATGATTTGTCATAATATTTAACCATCCCTAGTTGTGGCACTAACGTTGTAAATTCATATTCAGCAATTTTAGCTTTAGCATTACTTATTGCACTCAATAATGTACTTTTTCCAGCTGATGGCTTACCAACAACACCGACATCTGACATTATTTTTAAAACAATATGAGCTTCATATTGCTCGCCTTTTGTACCGTTTTCACTTATTCTTGGAGCGGTGTTCCGTGGAGATTTAAATTTCATATTGCCACGGCCACCTTGACCGCCTTTTGCCACCAAATATTCTTTTGGCTCAATAATATCGGCAACTACTTTACCATTTTTATAAACAACTGTACCAATTGGAACTTGTATATATTTATCTTTTCCCGCAGCTCCATATAGGTTTTTCGGGCCACCATTAACTCCATCATCAGCAGTAATTTTTTTGTTTCCGTATAGTGATAAAAGAGTATTTTTTCCTAAATCACCTACAAAATAGATATTACCACCACGGCCGCCATCGCCGCCGTCTGGCCCACCTTTATCAACGTGGGCCTCACGGCGAAACGAAATCATTCCATCACCACCTTTTCCAGCAATCAGCTGAATTTTAATTTCATCAATAAACTTCGCCATTTAACCCTCTCTTTTTACGCATATTAGACTTAAATGTTTAGAAAAACAGTCTTTTATACTGATTATATATAATTAATCATCATCTTCATCAATAATATTAGGTTCAGTTTTATCAACCTCGCCTGAATTAAATTTCGATAAATAATCTAAAATCGCCAATCCCAATCCATGTTCTTGGACTGAACGAGTAACATATTTAGCTTTTTCTTTTACAAAGTCTTTTGAGTTGTCCATTGCATATGAATAATTGAAACGTTTGAACATACTAAAATCGTTTTCGCTATCTCCAATTACCATAACATCATTTGTTGAGTGCTGAGTAAAAATATTTTCCAACATTCAAAGAATCGCTCTGCCTTTTGATGCTCCTTTCGGAAGGATTTCAAGATTCATATGTGTTTTAATTAATTTAACATTGAATTTTTTTAGTTTTTCCATCAATTCATCAACATTTTCAGTCATCTCAAAGTATACCTCGATTTTTGATACTTTTTTGATTTCTTGACCTTCATAAAGTTCAAATTGATCGAAATTTTCATATTTGAAATAGATTCTATTTAAAAATTCTTTATCGTCCTCACGAAAAATATAAAAAGCATCCGAACTTCAACCAGCTGCTGAAATTTTATGTTCTCTAAATAAGTCGAAAATTTTTTTAACATCTGCTGGTAAAATAAATTCTTCACGAACAAATTTATAATGCTTAAAATCATAAATTTGTACACCACTAGATCCAATAATGTAGTCAGCGTTTGTTAGTTTTGCTAACTTAAACATTTTTGGACAAATAGGGTTACCAGTTGCAATATTGAAGCTTAAATTATTATTTTTAATAACATTTAAATTACTAATTGATACATAACCATTTGAAGTGTAAATTGTACCGTCGACATCGCTAAAAACTATAGGTTTCTTTTTCATAGAATCTCCTTTTTTTGAAAAACTTAATATTTTTTATAAAAGCTAAATAATAATACACTTAATGAATAAATTTCATTGTTAAATTAACAAAAATTAGTGGCTAAATAAACTTTTTTGCTCAGTGTGGCTTGATAAAATTCTATGTTTATACACGTTTTTTACTGAAAAAATCTATTAATTTAAATTTATCCCTTGTTGTTATTGTGCCATATTATTTTCATATTAAAAATTTAGATTTAAGTTATTGTGGTTACAATCTACAATCCATTATACATTAAAAGTGGTAAAATTAAGTTATAAGATTTATGCTTATATTTTTATTTATGAAAGACAGTATATTTAAATCGCACTTTATCAGGTTTCACTAGACTTTCAGCAAAAAAGGAGATATTTATGATACCAACACCACACATACATGCAAAGCAAGGCGAAATTGCCAAAACAGTATTAATGCCAGGGGATCCTTTAAGAGCCAAATTTATAGCCGAGACATTTCTTGAACCTGGTTTTAAATTAGTAAATACAGTAAGAAATATGTTTATTTACACTGGAAAATATCAAGGAAAAGAAGTTTCAATAGCCGGCTCAGGAATGGGATGTCCATCAATTGGAATTTATAGCTATGAATTATTTGCTTTTTATGGCGTTGAAAATATTATTCGTATTGGCTCAGCCGGTGCTTATGTTAAGGAACTAAAATTATATGACACAGTTCTTGCTACACACGCAGTTGCTGACAGCGACCATTTTCGTAGATTAGTTTTAGGTGCTCAACATGCATCAAAAGTCTCAAAACCATCTCAAGAATTAAATAATAAAATTATTGAATCAGCTAAAAAACAAGGTATCAAACTTGTTGAAGGAACAATTCACTCGTCAGACGTTTTCTATTCTGCTCAAACATTAGAAGAAAGAATTAAAGACACTGGTGCTATTTGTGTTGAAATGGAATCAGTCGCTTTATTCACAAATGCTGAAAAATTAGGTAAAAATGCTGCTTGTTTATTAACTATTTCAGATAACATAGCTACTCATGAGGTAACAACCGCCGAAGAAAGACAAACAGCATTTACAAACATGATGAAAGTTGCTTTAGGTATCTTATAATGCGTATTGTAGATTTAATTGAGAAAAAAAGATTAAATAAGCGTCTTAGCGATGAAGAAATTGCTTATTTAATTAATTCTTATGTTGCAGGAGAAACTCCTGATTATCAGATGGCTGCTTTTATAATGGCAGTTATGTTCAACGGAATGGCTAAAGATGAGATTGCAACCTTTACCAAAACTATGATGTATTCAGGTGATGTAATTGATCTGAGTTCAATTCCTGGAATTAAAGTTGATAAACACTCAACTGGTGGAGTGGGAGACAAAACTACGCTAGCCGTAGCTCCAATCGTTGCCGCTTGCGGAGCGCCGGTAGCTAAAATGTCAGGGCGTGGTTTAGGCCATACCGGTGGCACCTTGGATAAACTTGAATCAATCCCTGGTTTCAACTTCTCATTAACTGAAGAACAATTTATTAAACAAGTTAAAAACCACGGTATTGCAGTAATTGGTCAAACTGGACAATTAGTGCCGGCTGATAAAAAATTGTACGCATTACGTGATGTAGTAAATTGCGTGCAATCAATTCCACTAATCGCTTCATCAATTATGTCAAAAAAACTTGCTACTGGTTCCGATGCTATTTTATTAGATGTCAAATGTGGTAATGGCGCCTTCATGAAAACAGAAGAAGAAGCGATTGATTTAGCACAAACCATGATCAATATAGGAAAGTCTCTTAACGTTGATGTTAGAGCTGAAATTACCAACATGAACCGCCCAATCGGTCGTGAAATCGGAAATAAAAATGAGGTTTTAGAAGCGATTAGAACTCTTAAAGGGGAAGGGCCGAGTGATTTCAATGAACTAGTTAAGTCTTCTTGTGCCACAATTTTGTTACAATCTAAAATTTGTGACAATTATGAACAAGCTCAGGCTAGGGTTGATGAAGTAATTCAAAATGGAAAAGCCTTAGAAAAATTCTATGAAATGGTTAGAATTCAAGGTGGCGATGATCAAATTATCAGAGACGAAACAAAATTCTGAAATCCTCAGTACAAAACTGAGGTCAAAGCTGAGCGAGATGGTTATCTAGAAATTTTTGACTCACTAACTTTTGGCATAGTAGCAATGAAGCTGGGTGCAGGTCGTGCTAAAAAAGAAGATCCAATTGATTTTGAAGCAGGTATTACTTTAAACAAAAAAACAAATGAAGAAGTTAAAAAAGGTGAAACTATATTCACTTTGTATTCTTCAAAACCTATTGATATAAAACTAATTGATGAATTAAAAAACTCATACAAATTCAATGATAAAAAAGTAGAAAACAAAATAATTATTGCAAAATTATCTTAATAAAGAGGTATAAAATGAATTACAATAAAATGATTGACCACACTTATCTAAAAGCTGATGCTACGGTAGCTGAAATTGATAAGTTAATTAACGAAGCGATTAAATATGATTTTAAAACAATCTGTGTTAACTCATCATGAGTTGCCTATGCAAAAGAAAAACTGCAAGGAACAAATGTCGGAATTACATCTGTAATCGGGTTTCCATTAGGAGCATGTTTAAGCAACGTAAAAGCATTTGAAGCGGCAGAAGCAGTCAGAGCTGGTGCTGACGAAATTGATATGGTAATTAATATCGGTAAAATGAAACAAGGTGACTATAACTTTGTTCTTGAAGACATTAAAACAGTTAAGGCATCACTCCCAAATAATGTTTTAAAAGTTATTGTTGAAACCGCTTTACTAACTAATGAAGAAATTATTAAAGTTACTGAAATTGTTATGGAATCAGGAGCTGAATTTATTAAAACATCAACCGGCTTTTCAACACGTGGGGCTAATTTAGAAGATGTTAAAATTATGAAATCTGTTTGTGGTGATAAATTATTAATTAAAGCAGCTGGTGGAATTAGTAATAAAGCTGATTTAATCGCAATGGTCGAAGCCGGAGCTAATAGATTTGGCACAAGTCGTTCAATTGCAATTATCGAAGGTAAGGAATCGAACGAAGGATATTAATTAAGTTAACACACATTTTGTGTGTTTTTTTGTTTTTTTCAGTCATATTTAGAAATAAAGTCAAATCTAAATGCCGAAATTTTCAAAAGAAAAATTAAATAAAATTGCTTTTATAATTATTTTTTTGTTTTATAATTATAAAGCAGTTATGCGGATGTAGTTCAATGGTAGAACTCCAGCCTTCCAAGCTGATTATGCGGGTTCGATTCCCGTCATCCGCTCCATTTGTTTAGAATAAACACCAAAAAGCAGCATCTCTGCTTTTTTTATCAATTTTAGAATTAAGGTAAAATGTTATATATGATTAATGACACAATCGCAGCCATTTCATCAGGTGGCAAAATTAACCAAGCTATTTCAATAATTAGAGTTAGTGGAGAAGATAGCATAAATATAGTCTCTAAAATTTTTAGAGGGCGAATCGGAAAGAAAAATACAATTACTTTTGGCCAAATTGTTGATAACTTCAACAACGAACGTGTCGTTGATGAAGTTTTAGTTATGTGGTTCATCGGGACGCAAACATTTACTGGTGAAACAACAGTTGAAATCAATTGCCATGGCGGGGTAGTAGTTACCAACAGGATTCTTGAACTTTTACTCCAAAACGGAGCTCGCCTAGCCACACCAGGTGAATTTAGTCGCCGTAGTTTTTTGAATGGTAAAATGGATTTAATAAAGGCTGAGGCTATCAATGATTTAATACATGCACAATCACTTAGTCAAACTCAACTCGCAGTACAAAAATTCGATGGACAAACATCTAAATTAATTGATGAACTCCGCCAATGAATAATGAACTTAATTGGCCGTATCGAAGTTAACATTGACTATCCAGAGTATGACGACGTTGAACGAATTTTAGAAAATGGATTAAAAGAAGAATTAGAAAAAATTCAATTGAAAATGCAAAAATTAATACAACAAAGTGAAAACTCACGCTTAATTTTTGAAGGAATTAAAGTAGCTATTGTTGGCAAGCCCAATGTTGGTAAAAGTTCACTATTGAACTATTTAGTCGGTGAGAAAAAAGCTATCGTTACTGATGAGGCAGGAACAACAAGAGATGTGATCGAAACATCATGACAGTATAATGGTCTTTTATTTAAATTAATTGATACCGCCGGAATGAGAGAGGCTAGCGCAAAAGCGGAACAAATCGGTATTCAAAAAAGCTTTGACCAAATTTGCAAAGCTGATATCGTAATACACGTTTTTGACACTATACAAGATGAAAATGAATTCGATCAAAAAGTAACCGATTTAGCAAGACAATATAATAAAGAGGTTATAAAAGTTTATAACAAAAATGACTTAATTGATGCACCAGCCGGTACCATCAGTATTAGCGTTAACGAAGGAAAAATTACACCTTTACTTGACGCTCTTGCACATAAATTTACACAAATTGATTTAGATAATGCAGAATATTTAACTAACGCTCGTCAATTATCGCTTATCAAAAAAGCCCATAAATCAGTCCAAAACGCCTTAAACGCTCTTGAAAATAATATTTATGCTGATATGGTTATAGTAGACATAAATGAAGCGTGACAAAACTTGTCTGATATTGCTGGCAGAGCAGATAATGAGGACTTATTAGATGATATGTTTAAAAATTTCTGCCTTGGAAAGTAGGTATTTATGTCTTTAAAATTCGTTGATGTTCATACGCACCCACTCAAAGAGTATTACTCAGAACCAATTGAAATTATCAAAAAAGCACACGATTCTGGGGTATCTATCATGATTCTTACAGGATGTTCACTCAAAGAAAATAACGAAGTTAAACAACTAGCATCACAATTTCCGTTTACTTATCCCGTTATCGGCGTACACCCTAATAATGCAACAGGCAAAAACGACGGTCTCTTATTAGAAGAACAAGTTAATGAGGATGTTGTTGCAATTGGAGAAATCGGCCTTGATTTTTACTGAGATTCAGTACCAAAACACACACAAATTGAGTCATTTCACTCACAAATTCAAGTTGCTCAAAAACATAAATTGCCCGTTGTTATTCATATGCGCGATTCATATGACCAATTATTTGAAATAATTAGTCACTACCCTGATGTTAAATTCATGATCCATACTTTCAGTGGAAACCTAGAATGAGCTAAGAAATTCGCAGAAATAGGAGTGTATTTCAGTTTTTCAGGAGTAGCAACATACAAAAATGCTCAGCAAACTATTGAGGTAATAGATTGATTACCGATTGATAAAATATTAACAGAAACTGATGCGCCATATCTTTCACCCGCAACAAAACGTGGCGAACAAAATGTAAGCCAAAACGTAATCGAAACAGCGATTTTTATAGCCGGTATTAAAAAAATGCCGATTGAAAAATTTGTTAAACAGGTATATAAAAACACAAAGGAATTCTTTAATCTTAATGCAAAAAAATAGCGATCCTAAAGCAAAGAAAAAATACGGACAAAATTTTATAAATGATCCTAAACTAATTTCTCAAATTATTGAGATTGCCAATGTATCAGGCAAAAAAATAATCGAAATCGGCCCTGGAAAGGGGGCTCTTAGTTACCATTTAGCAAACTCGGCTTCTAATTACATAGCATTTGAAATAGATCCTGAAATGCGTGAGTATTTAATTAAAAATAATATTTTAAAACCGGATCAAGTTAAACTACAAGACTTTTTAAATACTGATTTAAGCCAGTATAACGATTATGAAATAGTAGGAAATATTCCGTACTATATTACAAGTGAAATATTGCTAAAAATATTTGATGCACACAAAAACTTTAAAAAAATAACCTTAATGGTTCAAAAAGAGGTTGCTGATCGACTTTGCGCCCAACCAAATAGCCCTGATTATTCAAAATTAACATTAACAGCACAGTATCTAGCTAATATAAATCTAGATTTAAAAGTTGGTAGAGAAAAATTCGATCCAATTCCAAATGTTGATTCAGCAATAATAACTCTCGAAATGAATAAAAGTGAAGAACAAACCCAACAATATAAAGAATTAAAAGACTTTTTCAAATTGTGCTTTTTAGCACGTCGCAAAAAATTATCCTGAGCTCTAAAAACTCAGTATTCTCAGGAAAAAATACTGAATGCCTACGCAAAACTTAACTTAAATGAAATGGTTAGGATACAACAATTATCTTTAGAACAAGTAGTTGATATTTTTAATGAATTGAGTAAATAATGAAAATTTGAGAATACGACTTTAACGATGAAATAAAATATTTTAAAGAGAATAATTCTCTTGACGAGAAAAAACATAAAATGAATTTAAAAAAAGCTGAGTTTTTTACTTTAATTTGCCTAGTTATTTGAATGGGTAATGCCATTTTACACTGATTTTTTAGTTATAATACTCTTATAACCGGGATCGTATTAGCCTTATTTATAATTCTTTCAACAATCTCTTTTATTTATGCATTTAGTTTATGATTTGTTTCTTTATCTTACTGAAAAACATTTAAAAATTTAAGTATTAATAATGAGAAAAAATCAAAGAAATGGTATAAATTTTACAAAATATCCAGTTTTGATTGAACAAGTTTTAAGACGCTTTCTAAATAAAGTAAAATATATTAACTTTATACAAATATTAGGAGTCTAATGAGTAGAAATTTTGTTATGTTAGGTACAGGTGCTTGATCATCAGCTCTAGCATCCATGTTGAGTAAAAATGGACACAAAATTAAAATGTGGGGAATAGATAAATCGGAAATATTAGATATAAATAAAGGTGTTAATACAAAATATTTTGCATCTTCAAAATTTAATAATCCTGAAAATATTGAAGCTACATCCGATTTAAAATATGCCCTTGAAAATGTTGACATTATTGTGGTTGCAGTGCCAACTCCAGTGATTTCACCAGTACTAACACAGGTTAAAACACACCTTGGCAACCGGAAAATTAGCATCATAAATGTTGCTAAAGGAATTAACCCTGAAACAAAAGAATTTTTCTCTGCAGTTATCAAAAATGCAATAGGTTCTAATTTAATTGATATTTGTTCAGTTATCGGACCATCATTTGCTATTGATGTATTCAATAATAAGATGACTATGGTGAATGCAGTAGGTGAAAATATTGAATTTTTAACAAAAATTACAAATTATTTCACCACAAGCTCTTTTAAATTGATACCAAATACTGATGAAAAAGCTAGTGAAACTTTTTCGGCATTGAAAAACGTTTTAGCAATTGGAATGGGTATTGCAAGTGGTCTATTCGACTCACAAAATTTATTACCAGCTCTAATTTCACTTGGTCTTAAAGAAATTTTTCAAATTGCAAAATTCCTAAGCCCCGAAACTTCTGATACTGTCGGCTATGAATTAGCAGCTGTTGGTGACATAGTTTTAACCTGTTTAAATCCAACTAGTCGCAACTTTAGTTTTGGTCTAGAAATTGCAAAAAATGGTGTTCAAAAAGCGATTGCGATGAACGTGAAAACGGTTGAAGGTTATAACACTGCCAAAATTCTTGAAAAAATTTTACAAAACAAAAAAGCACCGGAAGCCCCGTTCATCAGTAACATTATCAGTGTTTTACTACACAATTTAAATCCAAGAGAAATTTTAAACTTCATTTAACTCCTAAGGGAGTTATTTTATTTCAATATTCGCAACACGATCTCAGTATATATTGTTAGCAGATTCTCAACGAGCATACGTTCTATGGTTTTCAGCGTTCATTTCGCACGAATATATCACATTACCCTCTTCAACTTGTTGCACTCAATCTCTAAAAGTTAATTTATATCCAAATTTAATACTGCGATAATATCCCTGATGGTCGCTTTTAACTACGCAAAATCCTTTACCTTCATACTTATCCTCAAAACGACTTTGCAAACTACGACCATTGAATATACCATTTCGCTTAACTTTGGTATTTTTTCTCCCAAATCATTGAGCTAAAATTACATTTTCCTTTTGCAATCTAAAATCTACAACTTCATACTTATTTATTCTCTTATCCTCAGAAAAATTATAAATAATACTAATATCGCTATTGTCTTCCACTCGCAATATTAACCCACAATAATTACTGCATTTTGTTTGAATACAATTTTCACCATTTCAATAGTATCTATTATTTCTATCAAAATCGCCGGCAAACATCAGAAGAAAAGATACTCTTCTTTCAGCAGGCGTGTTGCCAGGAAAAATTTCTAAATAATCAGTTTGATTATAAATATAATAATTTGGTGTCCAATCACCAAAATTTATCATCTTTTCTGATTCAATTTTTAACTCATAACCAACATCAGAACAAATACATTCTCCATTATAATTAAGTCCAAATTTCTGTTCTAATCAATGTTTATTAATCCTATTATCAATATCAAAATCTAAAACGCTTGGGCGTTTATTTTTAATTTTATTTCTAAAAATACTCACGATGTACCAAAGGGCTTCTTGTTTACGCAATTTATTACCTACACATAATATATGATATTAAAGAACTTATTTAATAAATTTAAATAGTACTTTTTTAATAAAAAATGAGTAAAAATACACTTATAAATGAATTTTTGCATATAATTAATAAAAATTACTAAATATAATTTGTATATAATCTCCAAAATTGTAAAGGTGGTACTTGTGAAAATGAAAAAAGTTATTTTATTGCCTATTATCTCTACGTCAAACATTGCATCGGTTGCATTTTTAGCTATTAGTTGTAATGCAAATCAAGATACACAACAATTACCCGAAAACATCGAAAAAACAAGGGTAACACAAAAAAATAAATTACAGAATCAATATAATGAGAATAATCATTCAAAAACCCAGAAAATAACACCAAATCATTCAATAACCACTGACAGCGAACTTAATGCTAAGAAAGTAACATCCGATGATTCTTTCAATGAAAAGACAACTCGTAAAGTAGAATCGAACTCAAAAAATCTAAATGAACAAACGCAATTAAAAAAGCCAATAAATAAAAAACAAGAACCAACTAACCAAAACAATTCAAAACCAAAAAATAATATCTCTGTTTCAAAGACTGAAAAAATCACTGAAACTGCGCCAAAAAGCAAAATCAACGAGCCAATTGATAAAATTATTCAGCATAACCAAGATGTTGAGAAAAAAATTGATGATAATTCCATTTCTAGCAAAATGAATGAGCAAGAAAAAATAGTTTATCCTAAACAATTTACTCCTAAATTCATTCCAACCACAATAAATGAAGAGGAAATCAAAAGAAAAATTTTAAGCACAAAGAAAACAACTTTCAATTATTTTTCTCATCCTAATTATTCAATTAAAAACACTGGGCAAATACTGAATTCACACACAAAAAATCAAATTAAATTAGAACTAATTGATGAGCAAGGAAATACAGTTAATGGTGTAAAGTGATATGTAATGCAACATTATCCACAAGATAATGTGTTCCCAGCCGAAGCAACATACGCCAATCCAATCGTAGATCTAAAAAAGGATGGCACAATATCAGCTCTCCCTTTTAATCATGAAGATAGATTTGCAGAAATATGAGCAGAATACCAAGGCGCTTTATTCAGAACAACTATAAAAGTTCTGAATTTTGAACATTCCCTTGATGAATGGCAAGAAGAGCAAGCAAGACAAGAAGCGATCAAAATATCACAAGATTGACACAATTTATCACCTTTCCAAAAGGCGTTAAACGCCTACGAATGAATCACAAAAAACGTCGCCTATGAAGAACGTGGAGAAAAAGTGGATCAGACTGCATATTCTTCGATCATTGAAAAAAGATCTGTTTGCACTGGATATACAAGAGGTTTTAAAATGTTTATGGACATACTAGGCGTTCCTTGCCAGTCGCTAACAGGTGATGTAGATGATGATTCAATTGGGCATGAAAGACATATTTGAAACTTAGTTGAGTTAGATGACGGCTGATATCACGTTGATGCAACCTGAGGAATTAATAGACACAAGCCTGGTGATAATAACTATAACTACTTTTTATTAGGTAATGATGATTTTGGTCAAAATCGTGACTTCATAAAACCCGATGAATCAATCATGGGCAAAAAATATCGTTTTGCAATGATAAAAAATTATGCGCCTGATGTTGAAACTGCTGAAAAAATAATCGAACGAACAAAATTAGAAAATCCCGATTCAAAAACTTTATTATTACAGTTCCCTCTTAAATTTGAACAACATAGGAAAATCAGTGATTTAATTACGAAAAATATTAGTCCATATGGCGCTCAACATACAAGTCAGAATAGATCATTTAATATTTACAAGTTTGGTTATCAATTTTGAAATTCAATTAGGAGTAATCAAACAAATATAAGTAAGCATCCATTAGAGCTTGTTGTTGATAATGATTCCAAATTTATCCGGATTAAAAATACAAAAAATATTGATATAAATGTACAGAATATTGAGATAGAAGGGGCTTTTATTGAAAAAATTGAACGCAATGGTGATGATACATTAATTTATTTAAATAACTTTAAACAAATTGGTGAAAATGAAGTTTCAATTAGTATTTTTAAATTTAATTATGATTTTAACGTTAAAAACCAAAAACTAAAATTCAATGTTACTAAACACAATAAACCTGATGCGTATTTCGAAGCTAAAGACCCAAAATCGGGAATTTTAAAAAATGTTGATTCAACAATGGAATATAGAACAGGTAATGGCCAGTGACATAACATCAATAATTCCGAAGTTGAGCTTACTGATGTAGGTACCAAACCTATTTCAATCCGTGTTAAAGCGACCCCTGGCATTGCTGCCTCTGATATTCAAATAATCCAAACACAAAAACATCCCGATATTCGTGGAGCTAAGGTGTTCGAAGGAAAAATTATCGGTGTCGACAAATCAATGCAATATCGCAAAATCAACACCAATGATTGAAATGAAATTACCACTCATCAAATAAGCGGTCTAGATAGAGGCACTTATGAAATCAGAGTTAAACCTGGTAAAAATATTTTACCTTCGGAATATGTTGTGCTAACAATTTAAAATATAAAAAATAGTAAAAATCAGTATTCAATATCTGTAAAATACTGATTTTTTATTTTTACTCAATAAAGCAATAAATACAATCAAAATTTTAAAAGGTTGCTATAATTTTAATCAATATATTAAGGAGCAAAATGGAGCGACAAAACAATCAACTGGCAACTAAACAACCAGCGAAGAAAAAAATTGGCTTTTTTTCTTCAATGATGATTGTTATGGGAAGTTCAATTGGTGCTGGAATTTTTTTTAAATCTGAAGAAGTTTTAAATAATTCAAGAGGTAATTTAATTCTAGCAATATTTTGCTGAATTATGGCCTCAATCGCCGTAATTTCAATGGCTATTGCCCTTGTTGAAATTGCGGGCAATAAAAAAGATAATCTTTCGCTTGTAAGTTGAAACCGTCTATTTAATTCACGTTGAATTGCTCAGGCTTCAAAAAACTTTATGGCTTATATTACCTTGCCTTTAACATTTTTTTATATGCCTATTTACGTGGTCATGACTTTGCAGGATGGAATTGGGGCAATAGCGAATAAAAATGCATCAGCATTTAATTTTGGAACTAGTTATGATTGGGTGATCTGGCTTGCTATAACCACATTAATGGGGTTATACTTCCTAACAATACCTAGTTTATTTTCTAAAATAGGCAATATTCATAATGTAATAGTCCTTTCAGTTAAATTTATACCTTTAATTTTTATTATGATTATTGGTATTGTTTTAGCTATTAGTGGTAAAGGTGGAGCCGACAACATTAAAATAACAAGTTTTGAAAAATTTGATGACATTAAAATAGGGGCAGGCTTAATTCGCTATAACCATTTAGGTGGCTTTATTGGAATTTTTATTTCAATTGGATCGATATTTTTTGCTTACGATGGCTTTTATATCGCGGCCGGAATGCAAACTGAAATGAAAAAACCCGAAAAAACAAGTTGAGCGTTGTCTCTTGGATTAATAATTATTACGATTTTTTACATTTTAATTGCAATTTCAATGTCAATAAATGGCCGTTCATTTAGCAGTATGCTTCAGTATATTCAATCATTACTAGGACAAAAGGTCAGTAGAATAATTTTTGGTTTAATCAATATTGCTATCGCAATTGGTGTTATGGGCGTTATAAATGGATTTTCAATGTGAATGCCACGTTACATCGAATCCCTATTGGCCGAAGGCGAGCTTCCGTTTTGAGAAAAATTTATATCTAAACTAAATCCAAATCGACCTACTGTCGGAGTAATATATTCCGTCATCATTGGTCTTGGTTCAAATATAATTTTCACAATAATTGGTGCGACATTGTATATTTCAACTAATAATGATTACTTGAAATATACTGACGGTATGGCCCGTTTATACTCATTCACTGATTTAATCGCAAACTGAGTCACTGTCTTTACATTCGTATTTATTGCCTTTGCAATATTAGGGGTAATTAAAAATCGAAAAAATCAAAAAATAAAAATTAAACAAAAAGTTAAATTTTTCAGTCTTTTTGCTTATATTACAGTATTTTTTGTATCATTATCAATGTTGGCATTAATTCTAATTCCAATAATTGACTTATTTATGACGATCGGATTTGACCATAATTCTTATATGCATTGAAAAAACGCAACTTATTCACAAGCACATCAATTTTTTATCGGTTTGGTTGTTGGTCGCACAATGCTTGTTGTAATGTTAATTATTTTTCATGTTATTGTCTTTGCTAGCGATCCTATTCAAAATTGTTTTCACAAACAAAAATATGGTTCAATCGAAAAATTCCATCAACATCGAAATCTAATTTTACAAAAATACCCTTCTCCATACACACAAACATAAAAATAGCTTCCTTTTAATGGCGGCTATTTTTAAAATAGTAAACATATTTTTATTCTTTTAATTCTTTATTACCTTTTATACTCAACTCAACCTGTTACGATGATAAATTACTTCATCTACTGTACAAAAACACCTTTCTATCGAAAAGTTGCGACGTAAACGACGCAACAATCTGGTTGATAATACATAATAGTATAAAAAATAGAAGTATCTTCAGCAAGAAACTTCTAAAATTTGTTTATAGTGTCGATTTACTTTACTTGTCAGATGTGGTGATGTTATTTTTTCATTTGCATCAATAATCATCTCGTTTATCGCTGCTACCAATAATCCACAGCACTACCTGTTGCAAAGTCTCAAACATAACTGTCTTTATCTACTCTTGCAAGTTTTACTAAAAGACTTGTTACATAAGATGGTGTTAGAACTACATCATTTAACTTATCCTCCACAAATCCTAACCATGAATACATTTCATTAAATAGCTTACCTGTAAAATCTGTCGTTAAGCCTATTTTATAGTAAATACCTAAATCATCTACTATTTTAGAAAATATTCTTTTTAATTGACTTTCTCTATTCTCGGGTTTATTAATATTTTCTGATAATAATGTGTTTTTTAGTGTTCTTACTATTAGTTCTTCTTTTGCTATTGGCAAATCTTTATATTTTTTGTTGTTAAATCATAAAAAACTGAGTTTCCTCAGTTTCTTGCTATTTATATTACTGTTTTAGCGTTATTTATAAGCTCCAAAAATTATTTGAGTATGAATTAGATTATTTAACATACTTTTTATATTCACTATATCCTTTTTCGTCCATTTCCTCAAGCGGAATAAATTCTAATGCCGCTCCATTAATGCAGTATCTTTTTCCGCCCATTTCTTTTGGACCATCATTGAAAACATGACCTAAATGATGGTCCCCTTGTCCCGAACGAACCTCAATGCGATACATATTATACGATGTATCATCTAGATATTGTACACTTTCTGATTGAATTGGTTCTGAGAAACTAGGTCATCCACATCCAGCATCAAATTTTGTAGATGAAGAAAATAAAGCTTCACCTGTAATTTTCTCAATATAAATTCCTTTGCGATATTCACTATTTAATTCAGATGTATGTGGTCTTTCTGTTGCTGAGTTTTTTAAAACATCATAGCTTAACTGAGTTAAAGTCATTTCTTTTCGTGCTTGCTTAATTAAATTTAACTCGCCATCGTTTAGTTTATAATCAACATTTAAATTAATATGGCAATAGCCATTTGGATTTTTTTCTAAATAGTCTTGGTGATATTCTTCAGCAGGAATAAAGTGTTTTAGCGGTTCTAATTCAACATAAAATTTAGCATATTTTCTTTTAAATTTATTAAAAATAGCTTCAATAATCAACCTATCATTTTGGTCTTCGTAATAAACCCCAGTTCGATATTGAGTTCCGATATCATTGCCTTGCTTATTCAACGAATCAGGTTCAATAAGTCTGAATAAATGAACAACCAGCTCTTCGACACTTATAATTGTAGAATCAAACTCAACCTTAACCGCTTCAGCATGTAAACTATTTTTTAAGTTTTTATATGTTGCATTCTCATCTATACCATTTGCATAACCACTTGACGTATTAATTACGCCATTAAGACGTGAAAAGTATGCCTGCACACCTCAAAAACACCCTCCAGCTAGATAAATATTTTTATTCATTTTTCTCCTCTTATGTATTCAATTCTTGATGTATTAATTTTACTAATACTTCCATATTAAAAAAGTAATTTTTATTAAAAAATAAAAAAATACACAGTTTTAATACTGCATATTTCATTTTTTACACTAATTGATCGAAAATATCGTCACCAGTCTCTGAAACAATTGGCACTCCTCAATTACGTGCCACAATGTTGCCACTTGTTCCTAAGCCTTCTACATCTTTTAGTACTTTGGGTTCACTAAATGATTTAGAAAAAATAGTTAAAGGTAGCATTTCACGAGTGTGATTAAAACCTGGATATAAAGGATCGTTTCCGTGATCTGAGGTCATAATCAATAAATCATCTTCACGCATAGAATTGATTAAAACAGCTAATTTTGTGTCCAATAAAGCAATATTCGATGCATAACCGTCCACGTCACGACGATGGCCGTAGTGAGAATCAAATTGAACTAAGTTAGTAAAAATAAATTTGTTTTCACCCTCTTTTTGAGCTTCTTCAATAGTTATATCCATTGCGTGCGCATCACCATCAGAGTGAATTGCACGAGTGACACCTTGACCGACAAAAATATCGTTTATTTTTCCAACTGCAACAACTTCAACACCCGCTCTTTGTAATTCGTTTAAAATCATTTCACGGGGTTGGTTAGCATAGTCATGGCGATTAAATGTTCGTTTATATTTACCATTTTCATCAGTAATGAATGGTCTTACAATAATTCTTCCGACATTTCATTCAGGTTTAGAAGAACAAATTTCACGCGCTGCCTTGCCATAACGGTATAGATTTTCTAAACCGATTCATTCTTCGTGCGCAGCAATTTGTAGCACTGAATCCATTGATGTATAAACAATAATTGCACCAGTTTCTTTTTGTTCTTGTGCATATTCATCAATAATTTCAGTACCTGAGCCACTTTTATTACATACAATTTTGCGGCCGTCAAACGCCTTTGAAAGCTCGTTAATTAAATCTTGTGGAAAACCATTTTCAGTAAAAGTTGGAAATGGAACAAGTGTTTTAATCCCCATCATTTCTCAGTGTCCTGCCAATGTATCTTTTGCATTCGATACTTCTTGAACTTTTGCCATATAAGCTAGTGGTTTACGAACGTGGTAGTTGCCTTCCAATGTAGTTATATTACCAATACCTAATTTTTTTCACGTATCAATAAAAAACATCGAACTTTTTGAAGCTGATAAAATAGTATTTGCTCCTTTATCTCCAAACGATACTTGGTCACGGTCAGGTCCGATTCCTAAACCATCTGTTACAATCATAAAAATACGTTTAAATTTAGCCATTATTACTCCTAATTATTATTTTCCTTTTGTCAGCGTAAGACTTCTTCATTGCAATCATCAATAACTTTGTCAACATCATCAAATGAACAAATCATTGAACCAGAAGCGCGATCGTGTCCGCCGCCACCTCATTTTATTGCAACATTTCTAACAATCGGTCCATTCGAACGATACTCAACCCTAATTCTATTATCCTCCTCTTCGTTGAAAGAAACTCACAATGGATAACCCTTAATATTTCCAATTAAATTTGGACGTGCCATATCGTTAGGTTTTTTGCCAAGAGCGATTGTTGTTTTGTAGTCTACTTGAATATAAGCTACTTGCCCTTTTGTTTTTAAAGAACTCATTAATGTAGATTGAACTTTTAAATCTTCAATGCTAGTTTGTGCCAATCCTAAATAAACTTTTTCGGCATTTAAGCCATTTTTATAAAGATATGCCGCTAACTCATGTGTGCGCGAGCTTGTATCTGAAAATTGAAAACGCCCACTATCGGTCACTATACCTAAAAAGACGCAGTTTGCAGCTTTTTCATTGAATTTTCAGCCCTTTTGGTAAGCTAATTCCGCTATCATTTCGGCAGCAGCGATTCTATTTTCTTCCATTCAAATAGTAACTTTATCTAAATCATCCTCATTTGGATGGTGGTCAATTCGAAGTGTTTCTGCAAATAAATTTTTATCTAAAATTTCACGGTTTTGAATACGATCTTTTTGATTAGCGTCAACTACAACACCTAAAGATTTTTTCAAAATATCATCTGATGGTACCTCGTCAAAATCTAAATCTAAAAAGTTAGAAAACAATCCATTTGATTGCCCAACTGCATAAACTTTTTTCTCTGGATAATTAATTCTCAACAATTCCCGCAATCCAAATTGCGAACCTAGGCAATCGCCATCTGGTCTAATGTGATGAAATATAACTATCGAATCATATTGCTCAAGTTTATCGGCCGCTATTTTTCACGAACCTGTATCTGCTATCTTCATTATTGACTCCCTTCTCATTTAATAATGGCTTTATTTAATTCATCTAAAACAAGATCAATTTGTGCAAAAGAAATGGTTACTCCCGCGGCATTTGCATGGCCGCCGCCACCTCAAATATTAGCAACTTCATTAACTAGCGGTCCATTTGAACGCAATCTAGCTCTAATACTTCCATCTGCTTGCTCAATAAAAAAGGCTCAACACGCATTATCTTCTATGTTTGCTAATTCATTTACGAAAATAGCTGCTTTTAATTCATCAAAACCAAATTTTTCCTGAACTTCTTTTGTGGCAACAAAATATAAAACACGGCCTTTACGCTCAAAATTTGACAAAATATGACCAATATATTTAATATCTTTAAGAGATTTTTTGCCTAATTCTCTATGCAATTTTCAAGGTTCAATTCCGCTTTGCTCTTCTAAAAATGCTGCTAATTTATATGTTCTCGCCGATGTATCAGCGTATAAAAATCTCCCGCTGTCAGTCGTAATTCCTAAAAATGTGTGTAAAGCAGCTTGTTTTGAAATTTTTCACTGAGCGTCAAAAGCGATATGAGCAACTTGTTCAGCGGCTGCTACATAGTGTTCATCGACAAATAAATAATCATAAACTATATCGCTTCCATTAGGATGGTGGTCGATACGCAATTTAGCAGTGAACTTATCACCTAATAACAAATCTGAATGAACTATTCGATCAGAACTTGATGCATCCACCACAATTCCTAATGAATTGTTAAAATCAATTGATTCTACTGGGTCAAAGTGATAATTCATAAATTCAAAAGAACCTGCATTGTCACCTATTGTATAAACTTTTTTCTCAGGGAAATTGTCTCTAATCATTTGTGCTAAACCATGTTGCGAACCTAAGCAGTCGCCATCTGGTCTAGTGTGATGAAAAATAACAATATTTTGATATTTTTTTATAGCTTCTATTGCAACTTGTGTGTCTCCAATTTTCATCAACATTCTCCTTAAATATATACTTATTTAAATTATACTCTTTCAACGTTTTCCATTACTTAATATTGAATTTCAATAAGGAAACATTAACTCATGCTTAACCGGCATAATAAAATACCTAAATACTCTGAAAAATGAGTGTATAAGTAAATTTAATGTAGTTAAATATAAATTAATATTCCATTATCCGCAAAGTGTTGCTTAAGTTCAATTAAAAGTACTGATGCAATAGAATCGGTAGCTGTTTGGTAGAATCGGTCAAAATCATTAAACAAATAATAGATAGTTTTTAATTCTTTATTTCAACGTTGAGAATTAGAATGTTGCGAACATAAAAAACCGCCTTTATAAAAGCTAAAATCACACAAGTCATAAGACTGATTGCACTCCACGCAACTATTTGAATTGACCATAATTCCATAGTGATTCAAACACTGAGCTGCCAAGTATAAAATAAGCTTTTTATTTTGCCCTTCGCTAAGTCGTTTAATAATCTGTAAATAAGATTTATATACAGAGTAGCAATCAGTTTTTATATTCTTTAATAAATTTATTGCTTTATTTGTGAAAGTTATATTGCTCATATCCTGAAAATTGATAGTCATCACTTGGTTCGCTCTCTTTAATCGCCCAATCGAACCTTTTTTTCTAGCCGGAAAATACTCAATTTCTGACACACAACCAGGCAATAAATTTGCTCTATTTTTTGAATTAGCTTTATTTATACCTCGTGCTAGCAACCGTATCTGCCCATAAGAGCCAAACAGATCCACATAAGCATCATCAGGAAATTCGTTATGGTTCTCTATATTTAGAACAATAAATGTATTTATTATTTCTGCCATATTTTAAAATATACATTATTACGCTTTTTTAGCGTACTTAAATTAATATAAAATCATTTTATGAATATTCTTATTTTATTTTCCAATAAGTTAAATTGAAAACTTGTGTGTAAAAGACTGAAAATTAAATTGTTTTAAATTAATTTTTCAGTTCGTTCTTCAAAAAATTCATCAATATTTGTGCTATTATAAATTAATAATTCGAATATAATTCTTAATATTATTTTTAAGGAGGTGAGATGGAGAAAGCTGAGGTTAGTCAAGTTTTTATTAATATCCTTGAAACGACGCCAGGGGTCTATAGTATTCAAAATCTTTTTGAAGAACAAAATAAAAGCACAGACTCAGTAATTGTTCATAATGTTTCTAAAAATATTTGAGATTTAACTGCTGCAATTACCATTTTACAAAATAGTAATTTAAAAAATATTGTAACATCAATTTCATCAGCTTTACGTTTTGCATTGCGTAAAAAAGGCCAAAAACTTGGAAAATTAAACATACTTGTAGGGGGTTTAAGCAATGATTAAAAAATTAGATGGAAAACTTTTTTATGACCTTTGTCTATCAGGTGCAAATAATTTGATCAATAATAAAAATCGTATTGACGCATTAAACGTTTTTCCAGTACCTGATGGTGATACTGGTACAAACATGTCATCCACAGTTAAGTCTGCTATTGAATCAATATCGCGTAATAATGATAATTTAGGACAGGTAGCTAAAGATTTTGCCAGGGGCATGTTATTTGGTGCTCGTGGCAATAGTGGAGTAATATTAAGTCAAATTTTTAAAGGTTTTGCCCTAGCATTCGAGGATAAAGAAAGCACAGATGTTGAAGGTTTATTAACAGGCTTTAAAAAAGCAACAGAAAAAGCTTACAGTTCAGTTTTAAAACCTATTGAGGGAACTATCTTAACAGTTATTCGTCAAACTACAGAAGAATTAAGCAAAATTGTTGATAACACAACAACTTTTGAAGTATTTTTTGAATTAGCGGAAAAATTTGCTCGTAAAGCCTGTGACAATACACCTAACCTTTTAAAATTACTTCGTGAAGTTGGTGTAACTGATTCAGGTGGAGAAGGATTTTACGCAATTATGGCTGGTATGAACTCATTTATTAAAGGGATTCCAGTCCCAATTAAAGAAGAATCAAACTCGATTGAAACATTTATTCAAGACGGTGAGGTTTATGATGGTGAATTTGGTTATTGCACAGAATTCATTGTTGAACTAAAAGATGCTAATACTTTTAAAAAACCACTTTTTGAAAAAGCTGTTAATCGTTTTGCAACTAGCTTAGTAGTTGTTCAAGATGGGGAAATTTTAAAAGTGCACGGCCACGTCTTGCGTCCAGGTGATTTGTTAAACTTCGGTCAAAAATTTGGTGAGTTTATCAAAATTAAATCAGAAAACATGTCACTTCAAGCACAAGAAAGCAGAAATAAAAATGTAGTTTTAAATGAGTCAACCGAAGATGCTAAAGAGTGTGCAATCGTTTCTTGCAATTTAGGTAACGGAATTATTTCTCGCATGAAAGATCTAGGATGTGATGCGATAATTGAAAGTAGTCAAACTCAAAATCCATCAGCACAGGATATAGTTGATGCAATCCGTTCAGTCAATTCCCATAATGTCTTTGTTTTGCCGAATAATTCAAATATTTTCTTAGCCGCTGAACAAGCAGCCCAAATTATTGATGATAAAAACGTTTATATTATTCAAACACGTTCACAACTTCAAGGTATTGCTGCAATGATGCATTTCAATAGTGAATCAAGTGCAGACGAAAATAAAAAATTACTGACTGAGGCTATAGATACAGTTATTACAGGAGAAATTACCACAGCTATTCGCTCAACAAAAATGAATAATGTAAAAATTAAAGAAGGCGATTATATAGGGATTGTTGATCATAAAATTATTCTTTCTCAACCTAATTATATTGATGCAGCCAAGGAATTAGTTAAAAGAACAATTAAAAATGAACATGAACTAATTACAATTTTTTATGGAAATGATATAAGCGAAGCTGACGCTCTTGAGCTTGAAAGTTTCATCACAAGTGAATATGATGTTGATGTTGAAGTGATTAATGGAGCTCAGCCAAATTACCACTTTATTTTAGGATTTGAATAATGGATTCCTACAAGATAGCCTTTGATATTAATGGCAATGATAATGGTATTTTTGCTGCCATACAAGCTAGTGTGGAATTCGCGCAAAAAAACCCTCACTTCAACATAATTTTAATTGGTCCACAAAGTCAAATTCAAGACTTAATTACTGAAAAATACTCAACATTTCCTCAAAATATCTCTATAATAGATAACCCTAATATCGCTTCCAATCCAGATAACATTCGTGCCTCATTGCATGAAGACACATCAATGAATCAAGCTATTGAGTTAGTTAAAAATCAACAAGCTGATGCAGTTTTAAGTTCAGGAAATAGCGGATTATATTTAGCAACCTCTACTTTTAAACTAAAAAGACTACCTAATATTTCTCGTGCGGCTTTTATGCCGATTATACCTACAATTATTGGTCGTAAATTCCTACTTTTGGATGTTGGTGCCAACATCGATTCTAAATCTGATTTTTTAGTAGAATGAGCTAAAATCGCCAACGTTTTTGCTAAGGTGATTTTAAATACACAAAAACCTAATATAGCATTAATCAATATCGGAACTGAAGATTCAAAAGGGACTGAGGTTGTGCGTGAAGCTCATCAAATTTTAAAAAATGATAAAAGCTTAAACTATATTGGCTTTCGTGAACCCCGCGATATCTTAAACTATGTTTGCGACGTCGCTGTTATTGATGGCTATGGTGGAAATTTAGTTCTAAAAAGTCTTGAAGGGGCAATATTAAGCTTTAAAAAACTCCTTAAAGAAAAAATTATGATGACACCTACTCGTAAATTAGGCTTTTTACTTGCTAAAAACGCCTTTCGCGACGTTGCTGAAACCTTAGATTATAGAAATGTTGGTGCAGCCTGAGTTATTGGTGTAAATGGCGTGGCTATTAAGTCACATGGAAGCAGCGACTCAAAAGCTTATTTAGGTGCGTTGAATCAAATTAAAATAGCACTGGAAAATAATATACTAGCTAAGGTCAAAAAGGCCATTGAAAATGAATAAAAACAATTTAGATAAATTCATTCAATTTACACGAAAATTTGGCATAAATATTAAAAAAATAGAACACTATGAAATTGCTTTCACTCATCCCTCATACTTTAAGTTTGGTAAAAACTCCAAAGTGCCTAATTACGAAAAACTTGAATTTTTAGGTGATTCTTTGTTGCAATTCTTATCTAGTCTATATCTGATGAGCAAATACAAAAATAAAAATGAAGGTCAACTAACATTAATGCGTGTTCAACTTGTTTCAACTAAAAACCTAAATAGAATTTCAAACGATTTAGGCTTAAAACAATTTCTTTTAACTGGTCCGGGCTTAATTCAAAAGGATGTTTTAACTTCTGCTAAGGTTGGCGCTGATGTTTTTGAATCGTTTATTGGCGCTTTATATATTGACCAAGGATTACAAAAAGTTAATTCATTTTTAAATCAAACTTTATTTCAAACGCAAATTGACACTACTACCCTGAAGGATTCAAAAACACGCTTTCAAGAATATGTTCAATCTTTTTCGCGAATTGCTGCTATTTATAATACAATCCAGGAAAGTGAAAAACGATTTTTTGCCGAACTAAATCATGATGGCCAAATATACGGCATAGGTTATGGAGCGAGTAAATTAGAAGCTGAAGAAAACGCCGCAAAAGATGCTTTAGATAAGATGGCAATCAAACAAAATTAATTCATCTCGTGCAGACGGGATTTATTTTTTAAAATGGTAATATTACCGTTGATTTAGCATTCATCATAGATTCCCTTAATAAATACAAAAACAAAAATCTCTATAATATTTTTTATAAGTAAAGGATAACTATGAAAAAAATAAATAAATTAATCTTAGGGCTAATGCCTCTATCATTGCCGTTGATTGCTGTCGCTTGTGGCAATCAAGCCATAGAACAAAAACCACAAAAGCAGCCTCAATCAACAGATAATTCAAAAGTACAAACGGAGCGAGAAAATCAAGGTAATAAAAATATTGACAGCATTGAAATTAATAATGAGGAAGAAGATTTAGAAACAAACGAAAAATTAAAAGACTCATTATTATCAATCAAGGATGCACAAAGCCGTATAGACTCTTATATTGATAAAAGCATTGATAAACCAGAAGCATTCGAAATATTACAACACTTATTATGATTAAAATATGTATCTCAATTTATCACTAATTCGGTCAGCGAAAAAGATGGTGCCATTTTACATCAAGTAAATCAATTTGAAAAATCATTACAAGTATTATTGGATTTCATCGAAAATACAGATATAGAAAAAATTCTTTTAGATCCATTTAAGGGAGCCGCTGATGTTCCATCTGTTTTAAGTAAACTAATATCTGAGTTCCAACTTAAATTAGAAACAATGAAACTTGCGAGCTCATCAATTAAGGATAAAGATATTTATCTTGAAAAAATAACACAAATTTCAAATAAATCAGCACAATTAAATACTGATAACAAAAAAGCTACCTTAAAAGAATTAATTAATTCAATTAAAGACAAACCACAAGCACAACTTATCGTCTTCAAAATTTTAAGTTCGTTAATCGAAGGAACTAATATGTTAGGATATGAACATCTAGCAAAATCTACGCCTGATATCACAACCAAAATTGATAAGTTCAATAATGCTTTTTCTAATCTTATCAGCTTATTAATCAGTAAAAAAGATAACTTATCACTGTCAATGGATAACGCTCTAATAAACCAAATAAATCAACACTTTAATGCAGTTAAAAAAGAACTAAACTCACTAATAGAAACACAAATTGTTCCGCAAACAGGTTTAGTAAGTGATGGTTCTGAGGGAGAACTTGACGATTTAGACGATGGTTTAGCACTTGATGACGATGAAGAGACCGATGAAACCTATAAAATCGATGACTCTGAAGAGGCTGAGGATATAGAGGATGAAGGTTTAGTGCTTGATGAAGAAAATGTTAAAGAATCAACACCCGCTTAAGAAAAACCAAGACCAGTAGCACATACGAACCCCCAAAAGGGAATGTAGACGGAATACAACCATTATAAGCGAATAAATAAGTAAAGTAACAAAGGATGATATCCAAAAACATATTGCTTTCCTAGTTTCCCAGTTTCAGACAATAAAAATAGGTTAAACCATACATAAGTTTAACCTATTTTTTAACTTTTTTTATTCTTTTATTAATTCAATATATTTTGGATCTTTTTCTAGTTTTTTAAGAAATTCATCAAGAAGATCAGAACTTTCAGCTTTTATTTTATTGATATTTTCAATGACTTTTGGATCAGAAGATAATGTCTCGTATAAACTAGGTTGTTTATTTAATATTATTTTTATTTTTTTCTGCTGTTCATCGCTAAGACTAGAATATTTTTTGTTAATTATCAACGCTTCCTTTTTAGCCAATCTGCCAAGACTATCTACCCAAGGTTTTGACTTAATGAATTCTGGATTTTCTAAAATAAATTTTTTAAATTCAGGTCTTTTTTGTAATAGTAAAAGAATGTCTTTATTTCCTAAAGCAAGAATTTTGTTCTCCACACCCTTTACTCTTTCTAATTCCTTAGCCACTGCTAAATAATGCTCAACTTCTTTTAATTCTTCAGGAGTTGCTTCTTTTTTCAATTCAGCGATTTTAGCTTCGATTGCTTCTAGGCTAGCTAAAAGTTTTTTCACTGAATCTGGTGTAGCGTTGTCAGCTTGGGTGTATTCAGCTTCCTTAGCAACTTTTTCAGCAGTTTTTTCTTTTAGTTCTGCTTCAAGTTTTTTCAATTCTTCTTCAAGTTTAGTTTTTTGAGTTTCAATTTCTTTAACGCTAGATTCAGCTTTATCTTTTGCTTCTGTAGCTTGGGTTACAAGTTTTTGAGCTTCTGTTTGCGCATCTTTAGCTACTTTTAGTTTTTCACCTTTACCAGCTTCCAGTAGTTTTAATTGTTCTTCAAGAGTTGTAATAGTTGCTTTAGTTTGTTCTTTTTTAGCTTCGTCAGTAGTTTTTTCTAGCTCTTCTTTGAATTTGTTAATTGAGGCTTTTAGTTGTTCAATAGCTTTAGTTAATTCAGTTTGTGAACCCTCAGTGGCTTTAACTACTTCATCTGCCTTGGTTTTGGCTTCTGTTGCTTTATTTAAAGCTTCTTCTTTTGCTTTAACATCAGCTTGAGCTTTAGTTAATTCAGCTTCCTTAGCAACTTTTTCAGCAGTTTTAGTTTCCACTTCCTTAGTTTTAGCAGCGATTTCAGCTTCTAGTTTAGCAATCATTTCTTTAGCTTTTCTTGCTTGAGCTAATTTTGGATAGCTTTTTTCTAAGAATTCTTTTTCAGTTTTAATTTGTTCTTGGGCACTTAATGCCATTAATAAAGCAATTTTAGTTGTTCTAGTAGATACCTTAGCATTATTTTGAGCTTCGATTTGAGCTTTTAGTTGATCGATTTGAGCTTGATCTCAGGTTTTAATGGTGTCTTTATTTTAATGAGAATAAATGGATAAAAATTTAGATTATAAGTCTATATGGTTTTGTGAGGCGTTTTGTAAACCTTAGCGATTTTTGAAACTTTGAGATCATTTTTTAGTTTTTAAGAAGGTTGTACTTTACTTTAAGAATATATATAAAAAAATATTTCTTTTTTTTAAAAAAAGTATTATTATTTATATGCACTTGCAAACGTAATTTAATGGCAAAATTCTAGCTTGCCATGCTAGTAATGGGGGTTCGATTCCCCTCGTTTGCTCCATATGTGTAAACACCAAGTAGAAATATCTACGAAATTGGGCAAAAGTGTTTAAAATTATAAAAATATTTCTTTTAAAAAATATTTATTATATAATAATGAAGCATGTTTTGCAATGCCGATTTAGCTCAGCGGTAGAGCAGCTGGCTGTTAACCAGTTGGTCGCAGGTTCGATCCCCGCAATCGGCGCCATATATGGTCTGTTGGTGAAGCGGTTAACACACATGGTTTTCATCCATGCATACACGGGTTCGATCCCCGTACAGACTGCCATTTGGAGAATTAGCTCAGTTGGGAGAGCGGCGCCCTTACAAGGCGTAGGTCATGGGTTCGAGCCCCTTATTCTCCACCATTTGTAAATGCGCCACTAGTTTTAAGCTAGTTTTTTTATAGCTTTTTTCTTTATTTTTCCGAGTTTTTGAGTTAAGTTCTTTTTGGGCTTTTTATTTGCACTTTAAATATTTATACTCAAAAAAATAAATTATTTTAGACACTAAAAGAAACAAAAGAAAAGAAAAAAATTAAAGGAATTACCTCTAATATCAACACATTTATACCCTTTATTTTAGAATTGAAAAAGCATTCAATATCAGTAAATAAAAAAGTATGCCAAATTTGATTGTCCTTAGCTAATTTATTAAAAGAAGTTAAAATTGATATATCAAAATAAAAAATAAGCTAAATCAGTGAATGACTTAGCTTATTTTTTTATTAAAATTAATATATTTTTATAGTCTGGAAAAAGTATTAATTTTCTTTCTCAGCAAGTTTTCTTAAACTTTTTACTCAGTGTTTTGACTTAATTAAATCTTCATTTTTTGAAATAAGTTCTTTAAATTCAGGTCTTTTTTGTAAGAAATCTCTAATATTTTCAATAACAGCATCTTCAAAACTGAATTTTTCTTTTATTTCAGCTAATATTTTTTCCTCTTCCTCTTTTAATCCATTATTGATGTCTTTTAAATATTCATTAAATAGTTCCGGGTTTTTCTTGAATTCTTCTACTAATGCAGGCTCTTCCTTGAATAATTCTTCAAATACAGGGTCTTTTTTACCTAATTCCTGGATTTTTAACTCTACATCCTTCACCCTTTCCTTTTTAGCCAATCTGCCAAGACTATCTACCCAAGGTTTTGACTTAATGAATTCTGGATTTTCTAAAATAAGTTCTTTTAATTCTGGTCTTTTTTCTAATAGTAAAAGACTGTTTTCATCGACTGAATTTTTGATTTTGTTTTCTAATACCAAATCCTTAAATTCTTCATCATTTTTAACTAGTTCATCTAGATACTCAGCATCTTCATCTAATTGAGTTAATAATTCTGGATTTTTTTCTAAGATTTCTCTAAATACAGGGTCTTTTTTACCTAATTTTTCAATTTTGTTCTCCACACCCTTTACTCTTTCTAATTCCTTAGCCACTGCTAAATAATGCTCAACTTCTTTTAATTCTTCAGGAGTTGCTTCTTTTTTCAATTCAGCGATTTTAGCTTCGATTGCTTCTAGGCTAGCTAAAAGTTTTTTCACTGAATCTGGTGTAGCGTTGTCAGCTTGGGTGTATTCAGCTTCCTTAGCAACTTTTTCAGCAGTTTTAGTTTCCACTTCCTTAGTTTTAGCAGTAATTTCTTCTTCAAGTTTAGTTTTTTGAGTTTCAATTTCTTTAACGCTAGATTCAGCTTTATCTTTTGCTTCTGTAGCTTGGGTTACAAGTTTTTGAGCTTCTGTTTGCGCATCTTTAGCTACTTTTAGTTTTTCACCTTTACCAGCTTCCAGTAGTTTTAATTGTTCTTCAAGAGTTGTAATAGTTGCTTTAGTTTGTTCTTTTTTAGCTTCGTCAGTAGTTTTTTCTAGCTCTTCTTTGAATTTGTTAATTGAGGCTTTTAGTTGTTCAATAGCTTTAGTTAATTCAGTTTGTGAACCCTCAGTGGCTTTAACTACTTCATCTGCCTTGGTTTTGGCTTCGTTAGATCTAGATTTAGTTTCCTTGAATTGATAATAAGAAAAAACTAAAATTTATATCCACTATAAAAGATTTATATTTTATCATACAAAATAACATTAATTAATATGATTTTTATTATCTCTTTTATAAATTATTTGGCTATATTTCTGTAACTTAAATTAAATCTTGTCGTATCATAGCATCAAAAACAAAAAAAAAAAAAAAACAATTAAATTTTAGTATAATTTAAGCAAAAATATTTAGTATGAAAGGACTACAAATGAAAAAATTTAAAACTAGCTTAATTTTAGGTTCATTAACATCAGTTGCTGCTGTACCATTTGTCGCTGCTTCTTGTGGAAGCAAAGATTCTAGCGCGCCTAAAATTGCTGAATTAGAACAAAAAATCTCTACTCTTGAATCTCAACAAAGTAGTAATGCTGAACTAAAAAAACTAGTTCCCGAATTAAAAACTAAATTAGACACCATTAAAACCTGAGATCAAGCTCAAATCGATCAACTAAAAGCTCAAATCGAAGCTCAAAATAATGCTAAGGTATCTACTAGAACAACTAAAATTGCTTTATTAATGGCATTAAGTGCCCAAGAACAAATTAAAACTGAAAAAGAATTCTTAGAAAAAAGCTATCCAAAATTAGCTCAAGCAAGAAAAGCTAAAGAAATGATTGCTAAACTAGAAGCTGAAATCGCTGCTAAAACTAAGGAAGTGGAAACTAAAACTGCTGAAAAAGTTGCTAAGGAAGCTGAATTAACTAAAGCTCAAGCTGATGTTAAAGCAAAAGAAGAAGCTTTAAATAAAGCAACAGAAGCCAAAACCAAGGCAGATGAAGTAGTTAAAGCCACTGAGGGTTCACAAACTGAATTAACTAAAGCTATTGAACAACTAAAAGCCTCAATTAACAAATTCAAAGAAGAGCTAGAAAAAACTACTGACGAAGCTAAAAAAGAACAAACTAAAGCAACTATTACAACTCTTGAAGAACAATTAAAACTACTGGAAGCTGGTAAAGGTGAAAAACTAAAAGTAGCTAAAGATGCGCAAACAGAAGCTCAAAAACTTGTAACCCAAGCTACAGAAGCAAAAGATAAAGCTGAATCTAGCGTTAAAGAAATTGAAACTCAAAAAACTAAACTTGAAGAAGAAATTACTGCTAAAACTAAGGAAGTGGAAACTAAAACTGCTGAAAAAGTTGCTAAGGAAGCTGAATACACCCAAGCTGACAACGCTACACCAGATTCAGTGAAAAAACTTTTAGCTAGCCTAGAAGCAATCGAAGCTAAAATCGCTGAATTGAAAAAAGAAGCAACTCCTGAAGAATTAAAAGAAGTTGAGCATTATTTAGCAGTGGCTAAGGAATTAGAAAGAGTAAAGGGTGTGGAGAACAAAATTCTTGCTTTAGGAAATAAAGACATTCTTTTACTATTACAAAAAAGACCTGAATTTAAAAAATTTATTTTAGAAAATCCAGAATTCATTAAGTCAAAACCTTGGGTAGATAGTCTTGGCAGATTGGCTAAAAAGGAAAGGGTGATTACTGAGATAGATAATTTAAAACACTCTGAACCAGAACTTAAACAATTATTTGAAGAAGACCCCACATTAAATGAAGAGTTTATAAATGACCCAGATTCATTTAAAAATATATAGAAGATATAAAAGATGGATTAAAAAAAGAGGAAGAGGATATTAATTCCAAAATCACTAATCTAAAAGATAAAAATATTTCACGTGAGGTAAAAAAACTTCTTGCCGATAATCCCGAATTTATCGATGTAGTAAATCAGAATCCTGATTTAACTAAATTGAAAAAATTTGTCGACGGATTAAAAAAGAAATCGGAAAGCAAAAATAATAGTTAGGATTAACATTATTATATTTACAAAAAAGATCAAGCACTATATTAGCTTGATCTTTTGCTTGATTGTAAGTTCAAGTGCAACACAAATTAATGTAAAATTAAATTGTGGGGCTTGAACTTTTTTGTTTCGATTATTCTTTAAAATAAAAAAAAGAAAAAAGCTCCAAATTGGCCAGGAACTTCATATGAATTATAGCATTAAAAAATATACCCATATAACAAAAAGTGATAGAGAAGCAATTAAAAGTTATTTAGAAATAAATTTATCAATAAGAAAAATTGCAAATATATTACATAAAAACCCATCTACAGTAAGTAGAGAAATAAAAAGAAATTTAGATAAATTTGGGAAATATTCCCCATTTTATGCTGATATCAAAGCCCAAAGACGTCATTATCATAAATATTATTTTAAATTTTTGAATAGTAAATATAGTGAATTTAGTGAATTATTTCTAAAAAAATTTGACAAAAAATATTATGGGGTAAAACTTACCCATAAATATATAAAAGAGAATTTTAAAATTAAAATCCCTTGCTTAAAAACAGTATTCAATTGAATCAAAACAAATAAATGAATAATCAAAAGATCAAATTTATTGCGTTCCTCATATAAAAAGGGTGGAAAAAGACATGCAAGCGTAATTAGTCGCCTTGTAACATCAGCTGATTATGTATTCCCGATATGAACAACACCTAAATCGATAGATAATCGTGAAGAATATGGTCATTGAGAAGCTGATATGATAGTTGGGAAAAGAGCTACTGGATATAACAACATTCTTACTTTAACAGAGAGAAAAACCAGAGTCGGTTTTGCGATTTTGATACCAAGTAAAAACCCAATGAAGGTGAATGCAGCATTAAGAAAACTCGTTTTAGAAAGACAATTAATAGTAAAAACTATAACTATTGATAATGGCATAGAATTCGAAAAAATAGGTATTTTGGCAAAATGACTCGATATAAAAATATATAGAGCTGAGCCATACGCCTCTTTTCAAAGAGGATCAAACGAACACTGAAATGGACTTATAAGACGCGAATACAAAAAAGGATTTGATTTTAATCAAATTTCGCAAGAAATATTAGACCAAATTACCAAAAGAATAAATGATATGCCAAGAGAAATTTTGGGTTGAAAATCTGCCAATGATTTATTTATCGAGGCTAACTTTTACGGCCTAGTATGATAGTCGCTTATTATGTTGCATAAGCTCTATCCACTTACACAATCCGCCTCTTTATTTTCTAACCCCAAACCCCTTACATAGGGGCTTTTCATCATAAGTTGTATTATCTTTTTGCAACCCCAAACCCATTGAAAAGGGGCTTTTCTTTCTTCCTAACCCCCAACCCCTTACATAAGGGGCTTTTATAGTAACTACTATTTGCAAAAAATGAGAAAAAAATCATTAAAATGTTAAAATAAAAAAGCCAAGCGCATGTGTTGCACTTGAACTTACTATTTAGGAAAGATCAAGCACTATATTAGCTTGATCTTTTTTGTAAAAGATACTTAATATTTAAAGCTTATTTTTTAAAATGTATTTTATAATGAAAATATAATAAATTTATCATTATAAATATGCTAAATGATTTGGATATTCTCCTTTATCATCCAGTTCTCTATTTAATAAAACTTCTTTATAAAATTCTATTAATTTTTTACTTTTAATAATTTTTTGTAAAGATTCAATTGTTTCAATTTGTTCTTTAATTTTTCGATTTTGTTTTTTTTCTTTAATATGTCCAAGTTCTAATGATTTTTTAATTGCTGTAACTTTGTCAAATTTAGGATCAAAGAATTTTTTATAACCTTGTTCAAGATCGTAATCAGAACTATATTGTTGAATATAATCTATTAGAGAATCAATAAGTTCATCATTATTTTCAATAATGTCATCCGCACTACCAACGATTTTGGCATTTTCGTGTAGTTTCTTGATATCTTTATTTTCTTTTTGTTTTAATAATCCTTTTACCAAATCCTTAAATTCTTCATCATTTTTAACTAGTTCATCTAGATACTCAGCATCTTCATCTAATTGAGTTAATAATTCTGGATTTTTTTCTAAGATTTCTCTAAATACAGGGTCTTTTTTACCTAATTTTTCAATTTTGTTCTCCACACCCTTTACTCTTTCTAATTCCTTAGCCACTGCTAAATAATGCTCAACTTCTTTTAATTCTTCAGGAGTTGCTTCTTTTTTCAATTCAGCGATTTTAGCTTCGATTGCTTCTAGGCTAGCTAAAAGTTTTTTCACTGAATCTGGTGTAGCGTTGTCAGCTTGGGTGTATTCAGCTTCCTTAGCAACTTTTTCAGCAGTTTTTTCTTTTAGTTCTGCTTCAAGTTTTTTCAATTCTTCTTCAAGTTTAGTTTTTTGAGTTTCAATTTCTTTAACGCTAGATTCAGCTTTATCTTTTGCTTCTGTAGCTTGGGTTACAAGTTTTTGAGCTTCTGTTTGCGCATCTTTAGCTACTTTTAGTTTTTCACCTTTACCAGCTTCCAGTAGTTTTAATTGTTCTTCAAGAGTTGTAATAGTTGCTTTAGTTTGTTCTTTTTTAGCTTCGTCAGTAGTTTTTTCTAGCTCTTCTTTGAATTTGTTAATTGAGGCTTTTAGTTGTTCAATAGCTTTAGTTAATTCAGTTTGTGAACCCTCAGTGGCTTTAACTACTTCATCTGCCTTGGTTTTGGCTTCTGTTGCTTTATTTAAAGCTTCTTCTTTTGCTTTAACATCAGCTTGAGCTTTAGTTAATTCAGCTTCCTTAGCAACTTTTTCAGCAGTTTTAGTTTCCACTTCCTTAGTTTTAGCAGCGATTTCAGCTTCTAGTTTAGCAATCATTTCTTTAGCTTTTCTTGCTTGAGCTAATTTTGGATAGCTTTTTTCTAAGAATTCTTTTTCAGTTTTAATTTGTTCTTGGGCACTTAATGCCATTAATAAAGCAATTTTAGTTGTTCTAGTAGATACCTTAGCATTATTTTGAGCTTCGATTTGAGCTTTTAGTTGATCGATTTGAGCTTGATCTCAGGTTTTAATGGTGTCTTTATTTTAATGAGAATAAATGGATAAAAATTTAGATTATAAGTCTATATGGTTTTGTGAGGCGTTTTGTAAACCTTAGCGATTTTTGAAACTTTGAGATCATTTTTTAGTTTTTAAGAAGGTTGTACTTTACTTTAAGAATATATAAACATTATATTTTTAGCACCCCCTATAAAATACAATATAAAAATAAATTATAAAACAATGCACTCTCAGAATAGGTTAATTTTACTTTAATTATAAATATTGTTTTTTATAAAAAATGCAAAAATATGGAAAAGGGCGCTATTTGCTTCCTTTTTTTATGATAGTTGTGCATCTATTAAAAAAAGAAATGATAAGCTTCACTTCTCTTAATATGAAAGGAAAAAATAAATAGAAAAACCAAAATAATCCTAGGGGTTAGTCTGCCGCTAGCCACTTTAGCCATAATCGGGACTGTTACAGTGGTCGCAGTGACCAAAGATAAAAACCCGATTACTAAAATCGATGCTCAACAAACACATCCTTCAGGCATAATTGATGCCTTCAAAATAATTAAAAATAAAAAGAGTTCAAAAACTATACCTTTAACTAAAATTGATGGTAATAAGGCTATTAAAACACCTCTAAAACAACATAAAGACAACCAAAAATTATCACTTAAAAAAGAAAAAAGGATGATAAAAAATTAAATATTTATCTCAAAATTGAGAAAAACAAAGAAAAAGTCTTAAATATTTTGAAGCATGTACATAAATCACCAAATACAAATACCGTTTGAAAAAACAATCAATGATAACATCGGAAAAGTTATTAATGGTTTAAATGAAAATAACAAATTATTACAAGAGTCGTATGATAAAGCTTACTTAGCAATTGATAAAATCAGTGAATTAACCACTCATGAAAAACTTGTATATAAACAACCTATTCAGTTGATCAATGATATTAAAAACATCCCTGACATTGATAAAATAGTCCACAAAGCACAAGAGTTAGTGAAAATTAAATAAGAGTTACAAGAGTTATTCAAAGACATTACTGTCTCAAATTATGAAACCAATAGAAAGTATTTATCATTTACCTTATCAGGAGATAAAGACAAAATAGCTAAAATTAAAGAATATAACAATAGTAATAAATATGGACTAAAAGTATATTCATCACAAGGGTTAAAAGGCGAAAGCGATTCTTATGACCCCAGTGAAAAAGTAATGTTAAGCGCTGACAACATCATCAATGAAGATGAACAAGATATTCACATTCATGCTGAATTAAACTATAAATCCTTTTACTCTTCCTTCAACAATGAACTTTTATGATCGTGATTATTTTATTTCGACCCCAATTACCACATTATTACCACAAATTATTGATAGTAATGAAGATGAAATTAATGAATATACAAAAATAGGTACAAGTTTAGAACAAATTAAAGAATTTGAATCACTAGTCGCCAAGAACTATGATTTTACAATTGAAGACACTCAAAACTTTAATTATTTAGTTCAAAAACTTGAAAAAAGAATATGAAGGTGAAGATAAAAACAAAAAAGATGTCTTAGTCAAAAAAAATCCTTTATGAAATCGCCTCTTAAAGACCATGGACGTATTATTACATACTCAAAAGCAATATGATCAATACGAACACATTAACAAAGAAATATATACAAAACTTTTTAATCAATATTTACAAAAACAGTTAAAAGTAATAACAACTTTAATTAATAAAAATTTCTTAAATTAATAGCTCTTTTAAGGGATGATATGATATTAAGGGAAAGCACCTACAAATTACAGTAGTTTTTTTGTTTTATCAAAAATTAGGAGGAAATTGTATGGGAATAATAAGCTGTTTATTTAAAAGTAAAAATAACCCCACAAATAGAACAAATGGATCTTCATATAGTTTTCTTCTCTGTGTGTCGTCATCATGAAGAATAGTAAATGAACGTTCAACTATGTAAAAAGCCACCCATATAGTTATATGTCCGTATACTTTCTGAGGCTGTCGCAAGTCTACCACTTAATGTATATCTATGGACAAATGCAGAACAAAAAAGCTATAAACCACCCTTTATATAAATATTCTCTTTTCTCTATCTATTTTTTAGGATCAAAAATACCAATAAATGGTGTACCTCGAAATTTTTCTTGATAATCAAGACCGTATCCAACTAAAAAGGCATCTTCAACTACAAATGCACACTTATCTGGTTTAAGATTAACTTTTCGATTAGCTGGTTTATCTAATAAAGTAATAATTTTATATGAACGTGGATTTCTGGATTTCAATATTGCTGATATTTTGCTCAATGTTATACCTGAATCAATAATATCTTCGACTACCAAAACATCCTTATCTAGGATATCGGTTTCAATGTCCATAATAATTTTAACATTTCCACTTGACTCAGTACCACCCTGGTAGCTTGAAGCTATCATGAATGCCATTTCATATTCAACATCTATATCTTTAATTAGTTGCGCCATAAATGGGACAGCCCCTTTTAATAAACCTACTAATACTAAGTTTTTAGAATCTTTATATGTCTCATTAACTCACTGAGCTAGTTCTTTAATTTTAGTTTCAATTTGTTCTCTTGTATATAAAATTTTTGTAAATCTTTTGTCCATAATTATTACCTCTTTATTATATATTTTACTTGTTTACTCATTTACTCAGTTAAAATTGAAATTGTCAATAATTTTAATAGCCTCTCCCAGTATTTCATATTCATTTTTATTATTTGCATCAATAATTGCAAATGGTATATTTCAGCGTTGCATTAAGTTAGCATATAAATCACGGTATAGTGCGTATAACTCCTTAAAATACTCAATATTATCAGCGTAAAACTGCGATTCTATTGACCCAGGGTTTGAAAATATGTAATTTTCAAACATTTCGTAATTTACGTCAATAAATATTGCTAGTTGTGGATTGTGCTTTGGATAAACCATATTTACAAACATTTTATCGAAAGCTCGTAAATATTTTGGGGGTTTATCTTTCATTGAAATTAGTGCAAAAATATAGTGTTCCAGGTTAAAACGATTTGAAAAAATATAATTACCTTGACTACTTAAATTAGATTTTTGGAATTTTAAAAATGCATTATTAAATTTTTGTGTCGTTTCTTCAATAATATATGCTTGAAAACCAAGATTAATATTTTCTTTTTTGTTATAAAATCAGTTAAGAAAAATCTCAAAAATATCATTTGAATTATTTAAATCATCAATCAATATTGAATTTTTATAATGCTGACTAAGTTTATGAGCTAAACTAAACTTACCAACACCAATAAAACCACTTATACTAACAATCATTTTAATTATTCGCCCTTTCACAAGAACTGAAATCATAATTAGTGATTATATCTTTTACCTTTTGAAATACTTCATCTTCACTAAGTTGATTTGCATCAATTATAATGTAGTTCATTTTAAAATGATTTGCCAGCTTAATAAATGTATCTTTATACACTGCAAGCAGTTTGGCAAAATATTTTTGATTTTGAGCATAATTTGCAATTTCGACTTCTCGCCCACGAGCAAAAAGACGTTTTTTAAACGTATCAAAATTAATATCAAGATAGATTGCTAAATCGGGTATAAGTTCAGATGTAAATATTTCGGTAAACATTTCTTTGTAAGCTTGCAAGTATTTTGGTTTATCAGCGAGATTAACTTGGGCAAAAATATAATGTTCAATACTGAAACGATCTAAAAAAATATGACATTGGCTATGTTTGTGTCCTTTTCTGTGAAAATCTGCAAGAATTTGACTAAGATTAAAACTATGCGACTCAATTACATAAGCTTGAAAACTCATCGAAAGGTTTTGTGTCCCTTGATACAATCATGATAAAAATTGATTGAACACTGGATCTTTTTCGTCAAATTCTTTTAGTAACACTGAATTATGAAAATAGTTCAGTAATTTTTGACTCAAAACACTTTTACCGCTGCCGATCATTCCGCTAATCCCAATTAACATTTAAGCCTCCAAAGATATAAAAAAAGTAATTATGAATTAATAATTACCTGTATTCAACATCAAGAATTTCGATTGAGTATTTTGTAGCTACGTCAACCTCCACCACTTGACCAATTTTTCCTTCTGCAAGAGCCAAGGCTAAAGCAGATTCATTTGATATTTTGTTATTTAAGGGATCGCTATCGTGCACACCCATTATTGTTACTTTTTTAACCTCACCAGAAGCAACTTTACGATATGTAACAGTTGCACCAACACCAATCTTAGTAGTACCTCTACTATCATCATTAGTAATAACCTCAGCACGCTCTAAAATCGCTTCTAGTTCACGAATTCTGCCCTCAACACTACCTTGAAGTTCTCTAGCGGCATCATACTCAGCGTTTTCGGAAAGGTCACCTTGCGCACGGGCTTCTTTTAGGGCTTGTTGCACTTCTTTTCGTTTAATATTAACTAATTCTTGGTATTCTGCTTTATATTTATCTAGGGTTTCTTGTGCTAAATAAATTTTTTCTAGTGCTTTTTCTGCCATGTTAGACTCCTTATAAATTATTAATATTTATTTTATCAATTTGTTCATAAAATAGATTACATATTTTTAACTATATATATAAATTTACTTTTGATACTTGAAATTTCATGAGTAATTTGGCTAGTTTTAAGTAATGAAGCTAGTTCTTTTAAATCGCTCTTTTTGACTTTATCTTGACGAATAATTATCATGCCATTATCAGTTAATTTTGAATAAAAATACTCATAAATACTGATATTTGACTGATGTAAATTGCTCGCTAAAATCAAATTAAACTTTTTGTCTTGTAGCGTTGAATGCTCAACTAGACTTAGTTCTCGTTTAAAATAATGCGGGAACTCTGATACCATTTTATTTCACCAATTCACCTTGATATTTGCTGAAATAGTGCTAATATTTGCCTGCGTTTGCGTTAATAAAGTTGCAGTCTCATATTCAAGTGATTCTGTTGCCACTAAAACCTCTTGGGCATCATTTAAATAAACACTGTTGATTCAGTTTTCTAAGTCATTATCATCCGTTTTTGAGTCTCAAAAGTCTTTAAGTTCGTAAGGAACTTTATTTCAATTGTCCCCACGTTTTTCGATTAATTTTTGCCGATTTATTTTTTCTTGTTCACTTGCATATCGAGCTTTAATTTGATTAACTTTTCAACGAGACCAAAATCAAACACCAACACCAAAAGCGGCAACAATGAAAAATGACGCAATCAATAATGTTTTAACTCAGACAGGAACTAAAATACCCATTATATTTTAATACCTCCATACTCTAAAAACTCCTGCAAAATAATTACTGCTGATACTGTGTCTTTTAACGCTTTTCTTTTTTTAGCACTCATTTTCGATGATTTTAAAGTATTCTCAGCCTTGATTGTTGATCCATATTCATTAACTAAATAAACATTTATATTAAATTTCTTTTTTAAGTCCAATGCAAATTTTTCCATCATAATTGTACGCTCACTTTTAGTACCGTTACTACGCAATGGATACCCAACAACAAAGGCATCTATATCACTATATTGAACCAAAAATTGCGAAACCTTCTTGAATACTGGCGCAAAATCTTGATCAGCAAAATATATAGTTTCAAGTGAGTTAGCAATTAAAGACATTGAGTCAGTAATTGCAAATCCACACGTCTTGGTGCCTAAATCAAATGCTAATTTACGCATTTAAAGCCTCAATAATTATTTCTTTAATATCGTCTTTATTTTCAACTTTTCCCATTGCTAAAATAGCCGAACCTCCACCACGTCCATTGGTTTTTGAAGCTATTTTGTTAAAAATTAAGTTCGAATTCAATGTTTTAGAAGCTACTGCAATTAATATTTGATTATCCGAAGGAGAACCTAAAATAATTTGTGCGTCTGGATAATTTTCTCTCAATGTAGAGGCAATTACTTTAACTTGAGCGGGATTAACATTTAAATTAATATAAGCGTTATAATTCCCAATTTTCTGAAATTCAATTGTTTCATAATCAAATTCCACTTGAGATTTTTGTTTATTTGCTCGTTTGAAATCTTCTCGAGCTTGTGTAATGGCTTCTTGAATAGATTTTAAGCTGGTGCGTAAATCTTTATCTAAAACTAAAACAGGCATATATTCTGGTTCTAAATCTTTAATTTTAGCAACAATATTATTGAACTCTTCTAGCGATATTTCAATTTGCTCGCTTAATCATTTATCGACTAATTCATGTGAAGTAACTACCCTGAAACGATACACGCCTGCTTGTTTTTTTTCTACGCTTGTAATTTTAAAATCTTCCATTATAGCACTATGAGGCAAGTGTGTTCCGCCACATAAATCAGAGGTGACATCAGCTCATTTAACAATCCTTACTGCCTTAGGGTCCATATATTGATCTTCTTCAATTGTCATTACTGCGTGTAAATTTTTTGCTTCTTCAATTGTTGCAATAATATATTCACGTTGAATATCGCCTTTGATAATATTGTGCATTGATTGCTCAATTTCATTAATTTGTGCATCAGTTGGACGAGCATCACCTGGAAAGTCAAAAGTAAATCTTTGCTCATTAATATCCGAACCTAATTGTTTAATGTGATTACCTAACACTTTTCTCATCACTGAAAACATTAAGTGCGTAGCTGAGTGATTACGAGCACAATTTAAACGAACATATTCATCAACAAAACATTCGACAGGACTAGATTTTTCAATTTGACCTTCAACTACGTGAATATGATTGCCAAACTTATCTTTAAAAACATCTAAAATTTTAATTTTATTGCCGTTTTGTAACAAGTATCCTTCATCATGTTTTTGACCACCACTCGTTGCGTAAAATGGTGTTTTATCCAAAATAACATATGATTGTACATTTGACGAATCAATACGTTTTTCAGTGTCAAACAATTCAATAATATTCGCTTTATATTGAGTGTAATCATAACCCACAAATTGTGAAATCTTAGCAGTTATTAATGATAGTGAATTAATAGCTTTCTGCATACCTGCTTGTTTGTTGCTCCGACTTGCTTCAACGTGTTTTGCTTTAGCGTTTTCAAACTCATCTAAATCAACCTGAATACCTTGCTTAGCTAAAATTTCGCTTGTTAACTCGATTGGAAAACCATATGTTTCAAATAAGCGAAAAGCAATAGTTCCATCAAAAATTTTAGTGTTTTTTACCACATGTTGTTGAAGTAAATTTTTACCATTTTCAATTGTTTTAGCAAATAATTCTTCTTCATCCTTTATAGCTTTTTGAACTGAAAAAACATCATATTCAAAAGGCAATGATTCTTTCACAACTGGAACAATTTTATATAAAAATAAATCTTTAATACCTAATTGCATCCCTTTATAAATTGAACGTCTTATTAAACGTCGAATTATGTAACCACGTCCAACGTTCGAGATTGTTTCGCCATCTCCTAACGCATTTGCTACTGTGCGAATATGATCGGCAATGATTTTAAAATTAGTGTTTATCTCCCTTTGAACGGGCTCTTTTGTGAAGTAGTTGTTAATATCGTATTTGAATTCAGTGAATTTTTCAATTTCATGGATAATATTTTGAAATAAATCCGAATCGTAGTTTGTTGGAGCATCTTGCATAATTGAAACAATACGCTCAAAACCCGCGCCAGTATCAATGTTTTTTTGTGCTAACTCAGTGTATTTATTGTCGCCTTCATTATTAAACTGGCTAAAAACTATATTCCAGATTTCAATAAAACGGTCATTTTCAATATCTTCTTTAATTAATTCAGGGCCGTGTGTATCGTATTTAGGTCCTCGATCATAAAAAATTTCTGTGCATGGACCACAAGGGCCAGAACCTACATCTCAAAAGTTCGTATCCCTTGAACCAGAAATAAGATGATTTGGATCAATGCCTAATGATAATCATTTTTTCTTCGTTTCTTCATCTTCATTAAAATAAGTAATATATATTCTATTTAAGTCTAGCTTTAAAACTGTAGTAATATATTCATAAGCCAATTCAATAGCTTCTGATTTGAAGTAATCACCAATACTAAAATTGCCAAGCATTTCAAAAAATGTGTGATGACGAGAAGTTACGCCAACATTTTCGATATCGTTAGTTCTAATTGCTTTTTGAGCATTTGTTAAGCGATTATGTGGTGGTATTTTTTTACCACTAAAGAAATCTTTCAGAGTTGCAACTCCAGAATTAATTCAAAGCAATGATGGATCATTTACTGGAATTAAGCTCTTGCTTTCAATTATTAAATGGCCTTTTGATTCAAAGAATTTTAACCACTGCTCTCTAATTTGTTTTGAATTCATTTTAGCTCCTAAACATATGTTTTTTCAGTATTATTTAAGAATATTTTTTCAATTGTTGCACCACCAATACATTTTTGACCATCATATATGACAACTTGCTGGCCTGGTGTAACAGCCTGAGATTTATCGGGATAAATTACTTTAACGTGATTGTTTGGAAGTATCTCTATTTTGACCTTAATATCATTTTGACGATAGCGAAACTTAGCACTTAAATTTTCTGGATTATAATCTGTATTATTTAACGTTAAGCCACTAGCTATCAGTGCATCTGATTCTAGATAAGACATATCTGATGCCGGGGCGACATAAACTATGTTTTGAGCAACATCATGACCGCAAACATAGTGTGGTTCGCTCATACCGCCTAAATTTAAGCCTTTTCTTTGACCTAATGTATAGTAATAGCACCCATCATGAGTTCCAACCACCTCTCCTGAAACAATGGAAACAGTTTTACCTGGCTGTGCGGGAATGTAATTTTGTAAAAATTTTGTAAAATTACGCTCTCCAATAAAACAAATACCTGTCGAGTCTTTTTTGGTAGCCGTAACTAAACCTAATGAAGCTGCTTTTTGGCGTATTTGTTCTTTAGTAAATGAGGCAAGAGGCATAATGACTCGTTGTAGTTGCTGGTTACTTAATTGAGCTAAAAAGTAAGTCTGATCTTTATTTTGATCTTTGGCACGATATAAGTGTCCTTCACGCACGTCAGCATAATGACCCATTGCAATATAATCAGCACGCAAAACATTGAATGCATAATCAGCAAAAGCGCTAAATTTAATGTATTTATTGCATAAAATATCAGGATTGGGAGTTCTTCCTTTTTTGTATTCAGAAATGAAATTCTCAAAAACGTTGTCTCAATATTCCTTAATAAAGTCAACGCGGTGCAATTTTATATTTAGTTTTTGAGCAACTGCTAAAGCATCTTGATAATCTTGCTCTTGCGGACAAATTTCTTTATTTATGTCTTCATTACCTAAAAAATCATTATTTACATACGAATCTCAGTTACGCATGAATAGACCTTCAACATCGTAACCACTTTCAATCAAAAGTGCAGCGGCAACAGATGAATCAACGCCGCCCGACATACCTAAAATAACTTTTTTCTTCATTTAGCCTCCTTTCACAAATTAACCAATTTAAATAATAAAGCCAACCACAAGTGCGGTTGGGATTAGTAGCTACCGCTAAAGCAAATTCTTATATCTTGCGGCTTAATATCAATTAAACTTACAAAACGAGTTTCAAAATCCTTAATAAAATTGTCTATTACCTCGCTTAAAGATTTATTTTTTTTGATTTTAACATCAATAATAAATGATGCATTGGAATTATCTTTGTTTAATTCAATACGCGGCATTCCTTCAAGTTTTAAAAATTTAGTATTATTTGCACACTGTTGAATTAATTGACGTAAAACATCTTCAGACACTGAATATGATTGATCATAACCACACGAAACGGTAATGAATTTCATTATTCTTTTCCTCTACTTAGGTATTTACCGGTCTCTGTTGAAATGGTAATAATATCGCCTTCTTTAATAAACATTGGAGTGTCTAATTCATAGCCGGTTTCAACTGTAACTCTTTTTTGAGGATTGGTTGTTGTATTACCTTTAACAGCGTCAGGAGCCTCGGTAACTTGTAAATTTACTGATGACTCAAGTTCGACATCAAGAATTTCATCACCAAATTTTCTAATTTTGACTGTTGCACCTTCTTTTAAGAAATTTAATTCTCATTCAACATTTTTAGTCGGGATTTCAACTTGTTCATAAGTTTCATTATCCATCAAAATAATATTAGCACCATCTGAATATAAAAAGTTCATTGGTCTCTTATCAATGTGAGCTTTCTTAATCATTGTTCCGCCAGTATATGACTTGATTGTGATTGCCCCAGTTCTTAAATTTTTAACCTTAGCTTTAACGTTTGCTTGACCACGACCTTGCTTTGAGTGCTGAGCTTCAATAACTACAAAAATTTCTCCCTCATCTTCAAATGTTATTCCGCCTTTAAATGTATTAACATTAATCATAGATTTTCTCCTTAGAGTTGTAATTTAATAATTAAATTTAATATTCAAATTTTATTATAAAAGCGTCATTATAAAAATAAATTTTATGTTATTGATTTAAATTTTCATTGAGTACCAATAGATTTAGCAAACTCACTTCGATTAAATCGAGTGTTTAGCAGTCTTTTATGTGTATAATTTGGCTTTTTTACAGAAAAAATAAATAAGCATTTAGCTTTTTTGAGGATTACTCAAGTTGCTAGAATGCTTATTTTTAAAGCTTAATTGTGATTCGCTACCAGCAATTAAACGTTTAATATTCCCTCTGTGCAATGTGATGACAATAACTGTGGTAATTAAGAAGTATAAAGGCGTAACAAATCAATAAGGTTGTAATTGTGAAGGTGTTATATTGTCAGAATAATTAACAAAATTCAGTCAAAAACCAGTAATTCCCTGAGTAAATCAAGGGATAAATAATAACGGCGTAAGGATTGTGGGAGTAATAATTGAGCCCAATGAAACTTTCTTAGTTTTAATAACCGTTGTGAGAAAAATAATTGCAGCAATTATAAAAAATACTGGATTAATTACTAAAATGTAGGCAGAAGTGCATGCAACACCTTTGCCACCTTTAAATTTGTAAAAAATAGGTCAGCAATGCCCAATGATCACACCAAAACCAATACTCTGGGGACTCATTCAATATACTTTTGCAAAGTCATAAAACACGTAATATTGCATAAGTATAAAAACCATAGTTGGTAAAGCTACTTTTAAAAAATCAATTAAATAAACAGTGATTGCGAACTTAAACCCGTATGTTCGTAATGAATTTGTTGCCCCTGCATTTTGCGAATTATGATTGCGAATATCACTTTTTTTCAATCTTCGTGAAAGAATAATTGAAGTATTAAATGAACCAATTAAATATCCCACAAGAATTATGCCAATATTTAAAGCGATGATACAAAGAAATTGTTCAATATTACTTGGATACTTAATCATTTTGAGGTTTGTAGGTAATTAATTTGTTATTTTGGCGATATCAGCGACCTTCTTTGGCTTGGGCGTGGCCATTTAGTCACGTAGCATCTGCTGAAAATGAAACGATCGGTTTAAAAATTGCTTGACCTACTCCATAAGCATCCACTGGTGCATTAGATGCTTCAAATTTTGCAATTTTAGCAGCATTAAAACCACTACTTACAGCAATTTTAACTTTTTTAGCACCAGCATTATCTAAAGCTTGGCGTAATCTTTTAATTTGTTCAACATTAACCCCATAAAACTCTGGATTGTCTGGTTCATTATCAAACATGTGATCCTTCATATTTTTTGATGTATCAACACGAACGCCGTATAAATTTTGTCCAATAGCTTTATACGAAGCAAGGGAATCTGCAATAACATCATTGTGATAATCGACCAGTGAAATTAATTTATCCTGTGGGAATAGCTCCATATATGCTTGCATTGCTGAGGCAACATCACCATCAAAATTTTGTATCAAACAGTGCGGAACAGAACCGAATGTGGCTTCTTTTATGCCCGGCGCCTCTTGAGCCTCAGTCGACATTAAAGTACATCCGGCTAAACGGCAAGCTTTACCATCAATTTCTTGTAACATTCAGTGATCGGCTCGATCGCCCATAAAAATTATATCTTTACCATTAGCTGCTAAAACGCAATTTCTAGCATTTGTTGCAATGTTTGAAGAACGAGATAAAATACCATCTATCATACCTTCATATTTGCCAAAATACTGATATTGACCTTCTAACTCTAACACTATTTCTAAATTATTTACAATTGTTCCCTCAGGTAGGTGACGAATCGTATATTTGCTTGTGTCAGTGTTATTTTTTAGTAAATCTAAAACCTCATCCATTCCAGCTAATAAGCAATTGTCAGTTCGCTGAAAAAATTGTAATTTAATTACGTTATTTGGCTTGTATTTTTCAATTATTTCGTTAGTACGATGGAAATAAGATGAAATATACTTGTCATATTTAGTGCTCATAAAGCCCCTTTTATCTCATATTATTGTTTTGAAATTATATCATAAAAGTGTCTTTTTAAACGATTGTGCAAGTGCGTCAGGTTATAAAAAACACGCCGAAGCGTGCTTTTTATAGTTATTTTTCAAAGAAATTTGAACGCGCTTTTTCCTTAACTTCTATTGATGTCGCAAATGGAATTCTGGTTGTGTATCCATTTTTAGATGCAACAATCATTTTTGTTGGTCATTCATTAATTGCTCTGTTTCATTCAAAAACAGTATCATTGTAAATTTCTCTTGCTGCTGTAATTTCTCTTTGTAAATAAGCATTTTGTTGTAAAGCTTCTCTTAAAGCACCATGCGATTGCAATTCAGGGTATCTTTCTAATTGAACATTAATTCCGCCAACGACTGCATCAATATTTGCTGCGCTAGTACTTCTATTTTCATCATTTAAATTCAATCCACTACGTAATGCAGCTACTTTTGTCATCACTTCTGTGTCTAGATCAACTGATTTTTGAACAATTGAAACCATATTTTGCATAATTTGAACACGTTGTTCTAAGTAGTTATCAATTTGTGAAGCGTTGTGTTGAATACGTTGTTCAACTTGTGCTAAATAGTTTTTTGCTTTAATTTTCTTAAACAAGAAAATAACTCCGGGAATAATAAATAGAAGCCATAGTATTACTTCGAAAATTACTGAACCAACACCTGTTTTAACTGGAATTCTTTGATTAATAACGTTGATATCACGGCCATTTTCCATTACTGGACCATTCATTTCATCTAATTGATTTGCCATTAATACTCCTTTTATATTTTGGTTATTTAATTATATTAAATTTAAAATTATTTTACTCTATTGTGTCTGTAATTTTAATTTGTTCCACATTCATCATTTTTGATTCGGTTTCTGATTCAACTATTTCCTCATCTTCTCCATATTCAATTTCGTATCTAGGAACACTAACCTCAGTTTGTGATGTATTATCATAACGGATATATTCGTCTCAGTAAACTGGAATTTGGTGAACTTTACCATCTCCCCCAATTTTCGACACATATTCGACACGTTCTTCAATGTCGTAGCCAAAATTATGAACCACAATATTGTCATTGCCATTTACTTGTTGTAGATATTGAGTTTTACTAATTTGTCTTGTTTTTACACGTGGATCTTTAAAAATTGAATCATCCATTCTTGAAATAGCGCACTCATATTCTAATTCATTTAATTGTGCGTCATTTACTCTTCTGTAAATATAGTCAAGCGTTTTTGTTTGTTGGAAAATTGGGATTGAGAAATAAGGACCTAATGCAAAATAAACTTTTTTGAAGTATTCTGTTTGTTCATTAATAAATTTTTCTTTAATGACATCATAAGAATAGTCAGCTACATATTGGTGCAATTCATCATTTAGCGATAAATTATTAAGGTGTTTGTGTTTAAACAAATTGATACGGGCGCTCTTGTGATATATAAAATTATCGCCATAACCTTCTTTTGAATCCAGCAATAAAGTACTAATATTTTGTTGAGCTAGCGGGGTAAATAACATTCTGTATTGGTGCTCATTATTTCTATCCAACGCATTGAATAGAGCTTCAAATTTTGTATTTGCAAGCGGAGTGAAGCCAGGTTTTTTTTCTTTTAACTTAGCTATTTCTTTTTCGCGTTTTTTTACAAATTTACCCAATTCTTTTTCACTCATTAAATGCAATGAGTTAGGCTCGCGAGTAAATGAAAGATCAGGACAAGCGTGCGAACCAAATATCATAAAATAATTATCATCAAAATAAGGATATGGTTTGTCTATTGACGCTGTCAACGTTTGTGTATGGTGATTAGCTATACGATTTCCGTTGCTATATGAATAAGTTGTTCAACTAATCTGGATTGATCCTGTATAAGTTTTAGTGCCCATTGTATGATTTAATGTTTTAAAAAATACGTATGGATTACCATAAATAGAACCTGATTGCATTGCTTGAATCATTGATTCATTGCCAGTATCGACATTAAAATTATACTGTTCAATTAATTGTGCTAATCGCTCGTTACTTAAGTATGAATCCATTTTAGCAAAAGGAAGTGTTTTGTTGAACAACGCAACTTTCATACCTGGTCTAAACAATGACAACAAGGGAAGAACCTGCGCTTGCGCAATTTCTTTTTCCCTGTTGTATTCATTTTTTATTTTTGTATGTATTTGGTCAGCTGATTTTAACGATTTTCTAATTCATAAAAAGTGAATTAGAATTGTGGTTATAAATAAAAGCGCAAATATAACTGAACAAATAATAGAAGCAATATATTTATTCAAAATTGCAATGGCTAAACTACCGGCAAAAAATAACAATGAAATAATTAAAAAAGCAATATTAACTTTTTTAAAAATTTTTCATCTTTTTAAACTTTTAAAAGCAGAAGATAATTTTTTTTCTAGATTATCTACTTTTTTAGCTTGTGCTCTATTCTCATCAATATTTAATTTCGACTTTCTAACTAAGCGAGCAAGATAATCTTCTGTGTTGTATTGGTGTTTTTCAGCATAAAAACCGAACTCTTTTAATGGTTCATTTATATATACGATTTCTTCCATAAAACCCCTTTTTATCACGTTTATGTATAAATTTTACTATTTTTGACCTAAATACGGATAAACATAAGTTATTTATCATCAATATTTGTTTTCAAAATTTTTAAAAAAGCATCTTGTGGAACCTCAACTGAACCAAGCATTTTCATCCGTTTTTTACCTTCCTTTTGTTTTTTAAGAAGTTTTTGACGGCGCGTAACATCTCCACCATAAAGCTTAGCTGTAACATCTTTACGATAAGCTTTTATTGTTTCACGAGCAATTATTTTTCCGCCAATAGCAGCCTGCACAGGAACTTCAAAATTTTGACGTGGTATAGCGTCTTTTAATTTAACACATAAATCACGTGCTCTGGCATAAGCATTATCCTTGTGCGTGATAATAGTAAATGCATCAATCTTGTCGCCATTTAGTAAAATATCAACCTTCACCAAATCTGTTTCTTTGTAGCCAAATAAATCATATTCAAACGATGCATAACCTTTTGTCGAAGATTTCAAGCGATCGAAAAAGTCAACGACGATTTCTGCTAATGGCATTTCATAAGTAATTTTACTTCGTGAACCTTCAAGCGATTCCATATCGCGATACACACCACGTTTACCTTGACATAACTCCATTACATTGCCGATATACTCATCTGGCACAATAATTGTGCCAAAAATGTATGGCTCTTCAATTCGATCGATATATGTGCGGTCGGGTAATAAAGAGGGGTTTGAAACCATCTCCATTGTGCCATCTGTACGATAAACTTTATATTCTACTGAAGGGCTCGTTGCAATCACGGAAATATGATGCTCACGATTAAGTCTCTCTTGCAATATTTCCATATGCAACATACCTAAAAAACCAACTCTAAAACCAAATCCTAGGGCTTTTGATGTCTCTTGAGCCCAAGATATTGAACTATCACTTAGCGCTATCTTTTCCAAACTCTCTTTCAATTCCATGTAATCACGAGTGTCAATTGGGTAAAAACCAGTGAAAACTACTGGCTGTTTCTTTTTATAACCAGCTAAAGCCTTTTCGGCGGGATTGTCAGCTAAAGTAATTGTGTCACCGACACTGACTTCACGGGCATCGCGAATTGTGGCCGCCACTCAACCAACCTCACCTGCTTCAAGAAAATCTTTTTTAACTTCTCATGGATTTTTAACCCCAAGTTCAGCAACTTGATTAATTTTTCCAGAAGACATAAACATTATTTTGTCATTTCGGTGTAGTTTACCCTCAACAATTCTAACAAGCATCACTACCCCACGATATTCATCGAAATATGAATCGAATATCAAAGCTTTTAAAGGTTTTGAATCATCTGCATTGCTTGGCGCCGGAATATATTGCTCAATTGCCTCAAGCACTTTATCAATATTAATACCTGTTTTCGCTGATATAGCTACTGCATTATCGCATGGTAATCCAATAACACGTTCGATTTCTTCCTTTGTTCTTTCGATGTCAGCTGACGGCAAGTCAATTTTATTAATTATAGGAATAATAGTTAAGTCATTTTCGAGTGCTAAATACACGTTTGCTAATGTTTGAGCTTCAATCCCTTGTGTAGCATCAACAATCAGTAATGCACCCTCTGTTGCTGCCAGAGAACGAGAAACTTCATATGTAAAATCAACGTGTCCAGGAGTATCGATTAAATGAAAAATATAGTCTTTATACTTAATTTGCACTGCATTTAATTTAATAGTGATGCCACGCTCACGTTCAAGATCCATAGTATCAAGAATTTGTTCTTCTAAATCACGCTTTGCAACGGTATTTGTAAGCTCTAAAATTCTATCGGCAAGGGTGCTTTTCCCATGATCGATGTGAGCAATAATAGCAAAGTTTCTAATTTTTGATTTATCCATTTTAAACTCCTTATTTCAATTTATTTATAATTGTATAATATAAACTAAATTTTGTATGAGGTATATCATGAAAACACAAATAAATAAAGGTTTTACTAATATTTCATTCCGCGATGGAGATGTTTTTATTCAACAAAAAATGTACAACGGCTTTAACCATCACCTTGACTATAATTTGATTCAAAAATTTAATTTTGTGCCACGTCTATTAGAGGCGACTAACGAATACACAAAATGAGAATTTATTGAAGGTGATGAACCAGTAATATGCCTTGATAATGTTGAATTATTAGCTAAACAAATTCTCGAGATTCACAAAAGCAATATTAAATTTCCTCCTTCAAATCACGCAGCACGAATTAAAAAATATCGCCAAGATTTAAAAAAGTTTGGACGGCGTGTTAAAGTGCTTGATGATTTTTATCGTCCTGTAAACCAAACACTTGCCAAAATGAGTAAAAATACTCCTTTACACAATGATTTATGACCTTTCAACATGATTTCTAAAGACAACAAGATATATTTTGTTGACTGAGAATATGCTTGCATGGGCGATAAACATTTTGAATTAGCTTATGTAATTGAAGCTACCAGAATTACTGGCGAGTGTGAAAAATTATTCTTAAAAACCTATGGTGAGTATAATCCGTTATTTTTGCTAAGACACAAAATATTAGTAAACTATCTTGTAGTCTTGTGAGCAAATGCTCAAGAAAATATACCTTTTGATACAACTCCCTTTGAACAAAAAATTTATGAACTTGACAAGCAATTAAAAGAAATGTATTAGTCATTTTTCAGTGTTTTACACACATTAATAGAAAGAATTATTTAATTTTTCGAAGCAACTAACAAGTAAAATTTACTCGTTAGTCGCCGGGATTAATTCTACTGATTCTATACTTCACATCGAGCATTGATAATATTTTATTGGTACTTCATATTCCATTCTACGTGCTTTTCAAAATATATGTTTTTTTGTTGTCTAAATCATACGATATCAACAAATAACAATCACGCAAGCAAGGTCATAATAGAGATAGAGAAAAAAACTGAAAAATTTACATTCAGTTTTATACCGTCATTTTTTATCAATTGATTTTGTATCTTTATTTATAGATTTTAATTCGATTCAAGATTCTTGAATTTTTTTAATATTGCTAGAATTATCGTTTATGATTTTTTTGCATATTCCATAATTTCTTCCTTTTCTTTTTCAATAAGATTAGATAATTCATTATTATCTATAGAAATAGATGTATCCATTTTAAGGCTTATTAACTGGAATAAATAACGTTTTTCAGCATTGGATGTTAATTTCTGCAACGTAAATATTGCCATAAGAAAAATTTCACTATCATTAGCCATTATTCAATACACTAATAATTGTTCTACTTAATAATTTTATAATTAATAATGCAAAGTAAAGTAAAAAACCTTGTGACAATAAACTTATTAGTTAAAATTATTTTGAAGAGGGTAAAATGAGTATAGCCATATTAATAGTATTATTATTTTTAGTTTTGATAGGAATTGCAACCTTAATTATTTTGATTCATAATTCTTTTAAAAAACATAAAAATATAAAAGAAGATAATTTGAATGTGCTATTTGATAGCTTAAACACACAAGTTAAAAATATAATTTTGGAAAACTTGAATATTTTAAAAGATGAGATTAATAAAAATAACATTGAAAACGAAGACCGCAGAAATGAAAAGTTTGATGAATTGAAAAAAATAATCAACAACAATTTAGAAGGTCAAAAAACAAAATTTACTGAATTGAACGAAAATAACACTAATAAGTTTAGCGAGCTTAAGGAATCGCTAAATGATAATTTCACAAAACTTAAAGACAACATAGCAGATCAAAACAATAAAGCGAATGAAGTATTAGTCAATAAAATTGAAGCAAAAATTACAGATATTGACAAGAAAAACAATGAATGATTTGAAAATATTAAGAAAAAAATTGACGAACACTTTGAAGATAAACTAACAAAGCATATTAAAGAACAATTTCAAAATATCAAAACCTCAATGGATGAAATGAATAAAGGGATGACGCAATTCGAAACTGTTCAACAAAGCGTTATTGATTTAAACAAAGTATTCAAATCAAATAAAAACATTGGTACATATGGTGAGTTTAGTTTATCGCAAATTTTTGAACACGTTTTTTCAGATTTAAAAGATAAACTTTGATTTGAACAATATGCACTTGATCCATCCTCATCTGAAAAAGTTGATTTCGCTATTAAATCAATCAGTGTGAAAGAGGAAAAAAACGGTCCCATTGAACAAGACATTATTATTCCTATCGATTCTAAATTCCCACTAGAAAGCTGAAGAGCTTATGACGAAAAGGAAAATGGAAGCGAAAAAAGCAGGCTCTTTAAAGAATTCAAAAATAATATAACTGAAAAAGCAAAAAGCATTTCCACAAAATACGTAAAAGCTTCAAATAATACTACGCCATGAGCCATTATGTATCTACCAGCTGAAACAATTTATTTAGAATTAATTAAAAACGATCCTCAATTTGTTCAAAACATATTTCACAATCACAAAATTTTTATTCTAGGTCCAACAAGTATTATGGCATTTATATATAACTTTTCTATGCAAAAAGAAGCTCATAATATTTCGAAACAAATAGATAAAATTCGTGATTTATTCGTGGGTGTTCAGGATACATACTTTAAATTAACTAAAAGTATAAATGAAAGTATCAAAGGAGTAGATGGTGCTAGAAAAAAACTTTTAACTGCTCAATCACACTCTGATGCTGTCATGAATAAAATAAATAAACAAGCAAAAGAATTAAGTTTAGAGAAAAAGGATATAGAAAGAATTAAATTAGAAGCTTCTGATGACGAAAAATAAATAGAAAAAGTATAATTTTTGCTATTTATTTTTCGTTTAATCACCAATATTAAAATCACTTTAATCATACTGACACAACAAAAATTTAAGATAGATTTTATTAAAAACTCAATTTTTCAGTTATTTACGCCAATTTCTACATCCAAATATTTCAAAACTGCAATTTAATTTATTTGAATATAATTAAAATTATGAGAAAAGAATTTCAAAAGTTTTGGCAAATACTGAGCCAACATGAATATATCACGTTATGCACACATAAAAATCCAGATGGAGATACAATTGGTTCATCAGTAGCTTTCAAAGAAATTATTGAGCTAAATTTACCTAACGTAAAAAAAGTTAAAATAAGTGGTGGCGATTGTCCACGCAACCTTGAATTTTTAATCCCTGAAGGTCTTGGATTGGTTGATGAAGAAATGTTTGCTAAATCGCTAAAAGTAGTTGTAGATACATCAACAGTAAAACGTGTTTTTGATTCGCGAGTTATTGCCTCTGAATCGCTAAAATTTGACCATCATCCTGTTGAAGACCAATTTTTGTTTGGTATCGGAGGCGATAATTGACCGGCGACGGGTCAATTATTAACTCAAATGATAATGGAGCTTAATTTGCAAACTAACCAAAAAGCACTGGAAGGCTTAGCCGTAGCACTAATTACCGATACAGCTCATTTTACCGAGCGTAATATATCATCAACAACTTTTGATGCCATGTCTTTTTTAATGTCGCAAGGTTTAGAGTACAAAAAAGTTCTTCAAAAGCTGAAATTAAACCCTGAAGAAAAACGACTTATTTTTAAAACTATTTCTACCTTAAAAATTGACGGCAATGTGTCTTTTTTGGTGTCTGAGGAAGAAATATCAAATGATATAGTTCGCCCTCTTGTTAATCAATTCTTGTCTTTAATAAATACTGAGGTTGGCCTGGTTGCTTTAAAACAAAAAGGTGGATTTTATAGATGTTCAATAAGGTCTGTCGATTCTTATGATGTTGGGAAAGTGGCAAAAGAATTTGGTGGAGGAGGACATAAAAACTCAGCCGGATTCAATATTAGCAATCTCGAAGAATTAAGTGTTGTTTTAAAAAGAATTAATCAAAAATAATGAAGTTTACTCTTCATTATTTTCATTATATTTTTGAATTTGCTCACGAACTATCGCTTTCAAATCTTTTAACTCTTTAAGAGTTAGTGGCCGTCAATAACCCTCGGGCATTTTTGCTACATCAATGTTTGCATAACTAATTCGTTTTAAATTAACAACTTTACGGCCGACAGCTTCAAATAATTTCTTCACGTGATGATAGGTTCCTACGTGTAAAGTAACCATATATGATTTATTTTCAACTTGATCTACAATTTGATGTGAGATCTTACCATTAACAATTACACCGCTATTTAGCTGTTGAAATTCTTTTAGCGTCAGCGGATTATCTAAACGGGCTCGATAGACACGTTTTATTTGATATTTTGGATGAATTAAATTATTAACTAGTTCATAATCATTTGTCAATAAAATAGCTCCTGTCGTATTATAATCTAGCCGACCAACAGGTACAACTCGATAAGTATTAGGGACTAAATCAACAACCGTACGGCGATTAAATTGATCTTTTGATGTTGAAACTGTTTTGGGAGGCTTGTTTAATACATAATAAACCTTTTGGCTTTGCTCAAGTGATAAAAGTTTACCTTTTACAGTAATGGCGTCAGTATTTTTGGCTTTATCTCCCAGAATTGCGATACGTCCATTAATTGTAACCTCGCCGTCAGCAATCATTTTTTCAACTTCGCGGCGTGAAGCAAATCCACTATTTGAAATTATTTTTTGCACTCTAATTAATTTTTCCATAAATCCTACATTCACTTTTTGTAAATTGCATCAGCTTCTTCATCAAAAATAACACCTTTATTAAGATTATACTGATAATTTGTTGAGACAACAGATTGAAATCCGGTATCCAAATCTTCTAAAGCTAATTGACGTAATTTTTGCACTCCTTTAAAAGCTCTGCCGTCACAAATTTTGTCAGCAATAAACAATATTTTATCTAACTTACTTAAATCCATTTTTAAGGTTGTATGACACGCAATTGCTTCAACGATCTCAGGATCATTAATTTGATAAATATTTTTTACTCAAAGAGAACCACAAAACTGGTGCAATTTGTGTCATGGATATAATTTCTTGTCATAGCCATCGAAACCAAAAAAACTTATGAACTCTCGTGATTGTTCTTCTTTTATTTCTTTTGCTATGTCGTGAAATAATCCTGCATAATATCCTTGATTATAACTCAATCCGTGCGCTTTAGCTAAATTACCAGCGAACTGGGCACAAGCAACTGAATGTTTAGCGCGCAAAGCTGAAAGAATTGAATGAACAATTTCTTTTGCATATAATTTATGATTTCCGATATATTGATTTACTGCTAATGGAGTGAATTCTAGAGCGCCTTTTCTAACCATTGTGCTGGATTCTTCGTAGAGTGGGTTGTCTAATCTTAAAATATTAAATTTTTTAATATTTATTTTATCTATATTGTTTGAGCGTTTAAACACAACAAAACGTGCTTTTTGTGTGCTTTCTTCAATAAATTCTCACTTGTGCAACGACGGTAAGGAATCTGAGCCGATTATAAAAAATAACTCATCGTCAGGAAATTTATTTTTAAAATAGTTTATCGTTTGATATGTATAACTCAAGCCACCTTTTTTAGTTTCATATTGGCTTATTTCAAAATTTTGTGTTAGATCTTTAATTGCAAGTTCAATCATCGCAATACGATCTTCAGCTGGAGCATTTTTTTGTTTTTTCTTAAATGGATTAGTTGCGGCTGGTATAAAAATTAATTTATCTAAACCTAAATGCTCATAAGCATAAATCGCAATTTTAATATGCCCATTGTGAATAGGATTGAAGCTGCCACCAAATAAACCTATTTTCATTATACTTTTCCTCCCTTGTCTTCATCCATAAAACGAGTATGAATCGAATTCTTTGTGACGTCTTTTGCAAATTCATTGCCCAAGCTCAAACTTTTTTTCTTTATTTTTAAATTTATTTTATCAACTAAATTCTTAAGTTCGCTTTTTTGTTCGATATTATTGTCAAAAAGTGACTGGGGCAGAGCTAAATCCAATTCATTTACTAACGAGCTTAATTTAATACCTATTCCTCTAATAAGTTGGTCGTTGAACAATTTATTAAATATTTTTACTCCCTCGTCATAAATTTCTTCTACGTTATTTATAGGTGTTTTGAGACTTATTTGCTTACGTTTTCAAGCACGATCTAAACTACGGATGCTTAATGTAATAACATAACCTCTTAAATTTCGATTTTGGGCTCTAAGACTAACTTTTTCACACAATTTATACAATATTTTCAGTATTTCATTGCGATCATCAAGGTCCACACTTAAAAAAGTTAATTCATTTCCGATTGATTTAAGTTCATTGTGTTCATAGTTTAAATTATCAGACCCTTCACCCTTGGCTTGTTGAATAAATGACCTAGTTTGAGACCTAAAAATTTCATATATTTCAATATCATCTTTATTGGCGTGAGCTAATTTTCCAATAGTATCAATACCAATTGAACGCAATTTTTTCGCAGTTGATTTCCCTATTCCGAAGTACTCTTCAATCTCTAATGGCCATATACGTTGCTCAATGTGTTCTTTTGTTGTTTGCAAAATTCCATATGGCTTAGCTAGGTTTGTTGAAATTTTAGCCAAAAATTTATTGTAAGACACACCAATGGAAACTGGTATTCTAAATTTTTGTTTGATATCTACTTGTATCTGCCTTGCCAATTGTCTTGCGCTTAGTTCATCGCAGATATCACTTACATCCATTCAACACTCGTCAATTGAGTATACCTCAATCTTTTTTGTGTATTTTTGAGCAATAAAATTAAAAATTTTGTTGCTCAAATTTATATACAAATCAAAATTAGGTTCTATAAAAATCGTTCTGGGTTCCACCTGTAAAATTTTAAAATTAGGTCAGCCTGATTTTACCCCTTTTGTTTTTAACTCATAGCTAACTGAACACGCAATTGAACGTCTTTGTTTCCTGCCAATAGCTATTGGTTTATTATCGTATTGTGGATTTATAACCCTGTGTGCAGAAGCAAAATATGAATCAAAATCCATATGAAAAATTATTTTATCTTTGCTCATTTATTTTTTCTTTTAAAGCACTTGAAAGCATTGTTGCACAAAAATATCGATTTGGATGTTCGTTCACATTTTTAAATATTGCCATTTCCCTTAAATGATTTTCACTCACTTTTGAATTTTTATTTTTAACAAAATCATCGTATTTATCAATAAAATCCAGTACAAACTCAATATTTTTATTATCAACTTGTTTAATTAATAAGTCAGTTGACGCCATCATGAAAGCACATCCTCTTCCATCAAAAATTAAATTTTGAATTTTGCCATCATTTATCTCAAAATTAAATTCTAAATAATCAGCACACGCTTGTCCATGTTTAATTATTTTGTCGCCGTTAATTTCCTTTTTATAAATAGGCTTAGTATAATGAGCCATTATCAGCTCTCGCTTTTGATTTTGATTATATGACAAGGAAATCACCTCCATTCTTTAATACATCTGCTAATTTTCTTATTTCGTTTTTATTATTATAAATCCCTAATGAAACCCTAACATATGAATTCTCGTTTTTAATATTTCGCACATAATGAGCACAAAACAACCCAGAACGAACATAAATATTATTTGTTCCTAAATAGTGAGCTACATCATGACTATCTACACCATCTACATTAAATAAAATAATATGACTACCCGGCTTGCTATAAATCTTAATATTTGGTATTTTTTTTAGTATTTTATGTGCATAAATACTCAATTCACTCAATTTATGTGAGGTTAGTTCATAACCAATTTTTTCATTAAAGAAATCAAGGGATTTATCAAACATATACATTGCAGAAAAATTTGCCGTTCCAGGTTCAAAGAGTTCGATCGAATCTTTTTTTACTCAGCTACACTGCGAATCGATATTTAATACTGATCCCCCGCCAAAATTCACTGGATCAAGTTCTCTAAGCAAATTATTATCAAGTGCCAAAATACCTAATCCTGTGGGACCATAAAATTTATTCGCACTAAAAGCTATTACTTCATTCTCACGAGCATAAACCCGTTCATAAACTATCGCCTGTGCTGCATCATTTACCACAATTGCCCTAACTTCTTGTGCGCGTTTATAAACTAAATCTATATTTTCTTGCGTATCAAAATTATTAGTTAACTGCGAAATCGCAATGACTTTTGTCTTCTCATTAATTTTGCTAATTATATCTTCAGCAACCACAACTTTCGCCCCTTTTTGCTTAGCAATTTCTATCCAAGGAACAAAGTTTGAAGAATGATTATATGCTGAAACTAAAATTTCATCTGAACTAGAAATTTTAGAAGAATACAATTGTGCAAATAAATTTAATGATGCAGTTGCGCCGGAAGTGAATATAATAGCAGTTTTGTTCGTGTCTGTATTTAATAAATTAGCAATTTTTACACGTAAATTACTGATTAAACTATTATTTTTTATCCCAAGAGGTGAATTCGAGGTTCGAACACTAACTGAATATTTATTATAAAAATCTGAACACGCTCGAACAGCGATATCGGGCTTTAATGATAAAGCAGCACTGTCGAAATAAATAATTTTTTTAACCATTTTAAAGTAATCACGTATCTTTTTCATAATTTAATATAAATTTTACCACTTAGAAAATCGTAAGCTCGAAATATTCATTGATCTTTTATGATTAATTTATTTAAATTTTCTTAAACTATAAACACCTTAATAAATAAATGTTTTGAAATTTTAAGTTTTGTTGTATATTATTATTTATATCGAATAAATTGTGTCATTATATTCGTTATAAATGCTTGGTTCGACGAGCAAAATCCAGTAAAAAATCCCGTTAACGAAATTGGTAAACCAATATCAAAATATTGAGGAGAAGTCGTAATGAGACAAACAACTATTGTAAATAAAGAAAACGCAAACAAGAAATGATACGTTGTTGACGCCCAAGGGCAAGTTTTAGGACGTTTAGCAGCTATGGTCGCCTCTGTTTTAAGAGGGAAAAATAAACCTACATTCACACCTAATGCAGATATGGGTGATTATGTAATTGTTATCAATGCTGAAAAAGTTGTTCTTACAGCTAATAAGGAAGAAGATAAAATGTATTACCACCACTCAGGTTACCCTGGTGGTCTAAAAAGTATTAACGCTGCTAAATTAAGAGTAAAAAAACCAACAGCGTTAGTACAAAAAGCTATTGCAGGTATGTTGCCTCACACAAAATTAGGTAACAAACAAATGAAAAACTTATTTGTTTATGCCGGTCCAGAACACAAACATGAAGCACAAAAACCAGAAAGTCTAGAGGTAAAATAATATGGCTACAAAATCAACAATTGAATACCGTGGTTTAGGTCGTCGTAAATCTTCAACTGCGCGTGTAATTTTAAGACCAGGTAATGGGTCATTCAAAATTAATACTCGTGATGCGAGAGAATATTTAGCTTCAGATTTATTTTTACAAGATGCTTCACAACCTTTAACTTTAACTGAAACAGTTGGAAAATTTGACATTTCTGTTAATGTTCGTGGTGGTGGTCTAAGTGGTCAAGCAGGAGCTATTCGTTTAGGAATTGCTCGTGCGTTATTATTAGCTAGCGATTCATATAGAGCTAAATTAAAACCTGCGGGAATGTTAACTCGTGATGCACGTGTTAAAGAACGTAAAAAACCAGGTCTACGTAAAGCTCGTCGTTCACGTCAATTCTCAAAACGTTAATTTTATTTTTTTCTTATAAATTTAAAAAGTTGCGGTATAATAATCCCGCAATGTATTATGCGAGCGTAGCTCAGCTGGTTAGAGCACACGACTGATAATCGTGAGGTCGATGGTTCAAGTCCATTCGTTCGCACCATTTCACAACAGTGATCATAGAAGCCTTTTTGGCTTTTTTTATTTGAATTAAGTAAACTTATTATGCAATTTAAATAATAATTTAAAATTTATTTAGTAGGTTAAATTATTAAATGGATTTTCTTAATTGTCATTTAATAAAATTACCTAGCTACTTAGCTTAAAAATTAATGCAACATAAGCGACAATAAACGCAGTAAAAATTAGGAGAAATAATGATAAAACCTGTAAAAAAACTAATAATTCCAGCCGCCGGATGAGGAACTAGATTTCTACCCTTAACTAAAATCGTACATAAAGAGCTTGTTCCTATTTTAAATCGCCCTTCTCTTGACTTACTTGTTGATGAAGCTTTAAATTCTGGAATTGAAGAAATAATTTTAATTATTTGCGAACGTAAAAAAAATATTATAAATTTATTCCAACCTAATCAAGAGTTAGAAATAGAACTATCTCAAAAAAACAAAATCAAATTACTTGAAGAAGTAAGATTGACTAACCGTCAAAACAAAATCAAATTTGTATACCAAGAAGAACAACAAGGATTAGGTCACGCTTTAGCTTGTGCAAAAGATTTAATCGGTAACGAGCCTTTTGCAGTAATTTTAGGGGATGATTTAATTAAATCTAGCATTCCTGCAATAAAACAACTAATAGATTTTTACAATCAAACAGGGGTTAATATTTTAGGAGTTCAAAGCGTCACAGACGAAAATGTACATAAATACGGCATTGTGCAACCCTTGAATATCGGAGAAAAGGATTTAAAATCATTTGAAATAAAAGGCGCTGTCGAAAAACCAACACTTGACTCAGCACCTTCAAATAAAGCGATATTAGGTCGTTATGTATTCAATCCTGAAATCTTAAATATTCTTTCTAACCTAGAATATGATGGCAAAAATGAAATTCAAGTAGTTGATGCATTTGCAAAATTGCAAAATGAATTTCAACAAAAAATATACGCCTTTGAATTTGAAGGCACAAGATACGATCTGGGTTCAATTGATGGATTTGTTAAAGCTACCATTGATTACGCCTTAGAAAACGATGAAATTAAAGCTAGCATCAGCGACTATATAAGAGCGAAAAATCTATAAATATTGTTAAAACGGAGTAAAAATGAGTAAAAACTCTGAATTATTTAGAAATGAATGGATTAGTGTTTATCAATCCGAAAAAGGATTTACATATTGCCAGCGTAAAAGTGTCGATTCTATTGCTGCGTTACTATACAGAATGATTAATGGCAAATATGAATTTTTAATCCACTATCAACCTTTACCCGAAATTAAACAAAAAAAATATTGAGACCAGCCTTATGCATGTCCCATCACCGGCAGTATAGAAGACAATCAAAGTCCAATTGATTGCTGTATAAATGAAGTGAAAGAAGAAGCCGGGTTTTACATAAATAGATTAAATATAAAGAAAATAATCAAAAATATAGCTACAACACAAATGAATGAACAGGTATTCAACCTTCTAGTTGATGTAACAAATTTAGAACAATTCCCTCCAAAAACTGACGGCTCAATTTTTGAAGCTGTTGCATTTAATAAATGAGTAGATCAGGAGGAGTTTGAATCAATTTTATTAAATGAATATACCCTTAGCTCACTTCACACTTTATACTTATGATTTTTAAAATCTATTTCTTAGGAATTTAGTCTTCTTAAAATAAACCTCAGTAAAAATAATCTTTATTATTTAATAAAGCATTTAAAAATGCAATTTTTGTTATTTCGCATTCATTTAAACTATTACACAAATTAATGTTCTTTGCTTTTTTAATTAATTAAAATATTTTTTAATATATAATTTAAAAGCAAAAATACGGAACAGTACTCAAGTGGCTGAAGAGGCGGTCCTGCTAAGACTGTAGGGGTGGCAACACCCGCGGAGGTTCAAATCCTCTCTGTTCCGCCATTTTTTTTATTATTTTTTATACAATTTTTACAAAATATTAAAATATTAATAATAAATAAATAAGCGAGGAATTATGAGCCAACTTGACCCGAATTTAAAACAAGGACTAACTTCTCAACAAGTTCGAGAAGCCTTGGCGAAATATGGCGAAAACGCACTAATTAAAAATAAAAAAATTAATCCGATTGTTGCTTTTTTCAAGCAATTTATCGATCCTATGATAATTCTTTTAATTATTGGTGCGACAATTTCACTAGGTTTATCAATTTTTGAACACGTCAGTGGTAAAAAAACTGGTGCAGACTTGGTTATTAGCTATGTTGAACCAGCAATTATTATGTTAGTAATTATTTTAAACTCATTGCTGGGCGCATATCAAGAAGTAAAATCTGACCGTGCTGTTAGAGCACTTGAAAAATTAAATGAAACATATGCGAATGTTGTACGCGATGGAGTTGTGCGTAAAATCAAAGCAACAGAATTAGTTCCAGGGGACGTGATTATTTTAGCTGCCGGCGATACAATAAGTGCTGATTGTAAAATAATCGAATCATCTAATTTAATGGTTGTTGAAGCTTCTTTAACCGGCGAAAGTTTGCCTGTTAATAAAAAAGCTAACTTTAATAAACCTGCAAACGCAATTTTAGCCGAAAATACTCACTTATTATATTCAAGCACTTATGTGACTAATGGAAAAGCCATTGCACTTGTAATTGCAACAGGGGTAGATACTGAAATTGGTAAAATCAATGATTTAATTCAGAAACAGGGTAAAAATATCACGCCTTTACAGTATAAATTGAATAAATTAGGCAAATGATTTGGAATTGGTGGAATTATTTTGCTGTTTATCAGTTTAATTATTCAAATTTTATTAAACAATTTAACCACTGGATCTTGAAGCAATCTAGACATTTATACTCACGCTACAGTTACGGCAATTAGTTTAGCTGTTGCCGCAATTCCAGAAGGTCTTTTAATATTTACAACTGTGATATTATCCGTTGGCATTAAAAATCTCGCGAAGGAAAAAGCTCTTGTCAAAAACCTTTTAGCTGTTGAAACACTAGGTTCAGCTTCAATTATTTGTACTGATAAAACCGGTACCTTAACTGAAAATAAAATGAAAGTTGTCAACGCGTATAATCTTGTGAATGACGAAGAGTTAAATACTGAAAACACTAAAAAATTTGAGCAAATAGCAACGTATTTAACCTTGTGCAACGATGCTTTTATTACTTTTGACGAGCAAAATAAGAAATTTAACGAGGTTGGAGATCCAACTGAAACCGGAATGTTAATTTGAGCGAATGAGTATAAAATCACTAAGGAATCATTAAAAAATCAATATACAATAGTTCATTCAATACCTTTTGATAGTGATCGGAAAATGCACTCAGTACTTGTTAAACATAATGATCAGCAGTTTATGATAACAAAAGGTGCTCCTGACATAATTATTGCTAAATCAAACAATATTAATAAAGATAAAATAGCTGAAATCAATGAAAAATGATCTTCACAATCGTATAGAGTTATTGCTCTTGCGCGTAAAAAAATCACTGCGTCGTCAATTGATTTTGTTGATGAAGATGACTTTGAATTTATCGGAATGATCGCTTTAATGGACCCGCCAAGAGAACTTGTTAAAGAGAGCGTGCTCGCCGCTAAAAAAGCTGGTATTAAAACAGTGATGATTACAGGGGATCACATCACAACCGCAAAAGCTATTGCTTTAAATTTGGGTATTTATGAAGACGGAGACATGTGTGTTAGTGGCTCAGAATTGTCAAGCTGAGATGATGTCAAATTGCGAGAAAACGTGTCTAAAATCAGTGTTTATGCTCGCGTAAACCCCGAAGATAAGCTTAGAATTGTTAAAGCTTGACAATCACACGAAAAAGTAGTTTCAATGACTGGTGATGGCGTGAATGATGCTCCGGCTTTAAAAGTTGCTGATATCGGTTGTTCAATGGGTATCACTGGAACCGATGTTTCAAAACAAGCTTCAGATTTAATCCTAGTAGATGACAACTTTAACACAATTGTTAGTGCTATTAAAAATGGACGCTCGACATTTGACAAGATTAAAACAATTATTATGAACTTGCTAATTTCTTCACTTGCTGAAATTGTAGTTATGCTTGTTGGTATGGTCGCTTTCTTTTTCGCTTACAAGGGAAAATACCAAGAATTTTATATTTTTGGAGCAAGCCAACTTTTATGAATTAATCTTGTTTCACACGGATTGCCAGCAATTGCTCTTGGACTAGTTGAGAGCGAAAAAGACGTAATGAATAGAAATCCATACAATAAAAAAGAAAGTATTTTTTCACGTGGAATGGGTACATATTTAATTTGACAATCAACCCTATTAAGTCTTGCAACTCTTGTTTCATATGTTATTGGTGCTGAATATGCTATCGCAAATAATCTGGATCTTGCAAAAGTAGCATCAACTTGTGGTTTTATAACATTAGGTTTAGCTTGCGGAATTAACACGATTAATTTTGTGAGTGAAAAATCCATTTTTATGTCCTCAATTAAAAAATACTGATTAGTATGAGTCGCAATAATATTTTCAGCAACAACTATTTTACTAATTGCATTAATCCCTTCACTTTCACACGTTTTTCGAATGGCTGACATAACTCAACATCCAAAACTTATTATTAGTTCATTAAGTCTTGGTTTATGTTTGATTATAACCCATGAAATAATTAAAATTGTTAAGCAAATAATAAATTTTAAATTAAGTAAATAAGTTAAAAAAACTTGAAAACACAGCATAAGCTGTGTTGCTTGATTGTAAGTTCAAGTGCAACACAAATTAATGTAAAATTAAATTGTGGGGCTTGAACTTTTTTGTTTCGATTATTCTTTAAAATAAAAAAAGAAAAAAGCTCCAAATTGGCCAGGAACTTCATATGAATTATAGCATTAAAAAATATACCCATATAACAAAAAGTGATAGAGAAGCAATTAAAAGTTATTTAGAAATAAATTTATCAATAAGAAAAATTGCAAATATATTACATAAAAACCCATCTACAGTAAGTAGAGAAATAAAAAGAAATTTAGATAAATTTGGGAAATATTCCCCATTTTATGCTGATATCAAAGCCCAAAGACGTCATTATCATAAATATTATTTTAAATTTTTGAATAGTAAATATAGTGAATTTAGTGAATTATTTCTTTAGTAAAAAAATTTGACAAAAAATATTATGGGGTAAAACTTACCCATAAATATATAAAAGAGAATTTTAAAATTAAAATCCCTTGCTTAAAAACAGTATTCAATTGAATCAAAACAAATAAATGAATAATCAAAAGATCAAATTTATTGCGTTCCTCATATAAAAAGGGTGGAAAAAGACATGCAAGCGTAATTAGTCGCCTTGTAACATCAGCTGATTATGTATTCCCGATATGAACAAGACCCAAATCGATAGATAATCGTGAAGAATATGGTCATTGAGAAGCTGATATGATAGTTGGGAAAAGAGCTACTGGATATAACAACATTCTTACTTTAACAGAGAGAAAAACCAGAGTCGGTTTTGCGATTTTGATACCAAGTAAAAACCCAATGAAGGTGAATGCAGCATTAAGAAAACTCCTTTTAGAAAGACAATTAATAGTAAAAACTATAACTATTGATAATGGCATAGAATTCGAAAAAATAGGTATTTTGGCAAAATGACTCGATATAAAAATATATAGAGCTGAGCCATACGCCTCTTTTCAAAGAGGATCAAACGAACACTGAAATGGACTTATAAGACGCGAATACAAAAAAGGATTTGATTTTAATCAAATTTCGCAAGAAATATTAGACCAAATTACCAAAAGAATAAATGATATGCCAAGAGAAATTTTGGGTTGAAAATCTGCCAATGATTTATTTATCGAGGCTAACTTTTACGGCCTAGTATGATAGTCGCTTATTATGTTGCATAAGCTCTATCCGCTTACACAATCCGCCTCTTTATTTTCTAACCCCAAACCCCTTGAAAAGGGACTTTTCTTTCTTCCTAACCCCCAACCCCTTGCATAAGGGGCTTTTATCGTAACTAATATTTGCAAAAAATGAGAAAAAAATCATTAAAATGTTAAAATAAAAAAAGCCAAGTGCATGTGTTGCACTTGAACTTACTATTTAGGAACACAGCATAAGCTGTGTTTTTTATTCTGAAAACCTATACACTTCAACAAAAAAGCTAACACTTTACAATGTCAGCTTTTATTAAGTTTAAATTTAATTCTCGTTAAGAAAATCAATGTTAACTTCTGTATTTGCAACTTCTTGTTGCTGTTCCGCCAGCTCCTGATTCTCTTTGGCGACATAATATAATTCCAATCATTGTTTTTCTTTTTCGACATCACTCATATTATCGTCGTCAAAATTAATAATGCTTCGAATACTCAAAAATAAAGGGTCGTTTCTCACTTCAACAGGGATTAATGTGTCTGCTCCTTGGCGATCATCGAATATCGACCTAGAAACATCTGTAGCAATATTAGCCAGCATTTGATCAAATTTTTTGCTTCCCTCCTCAGTATAAACCTGATAAGGGTTTTTTTGAGAATACTGAACTAAATTAACATTAGAACGTAATTTATCCATAGTATTAATATGATTTTGTCAATATCTATCTAACACTGATAAAACTGTGTTTTTTTCAGTATAAAGTAAATAATCTTTCGATAAAAAATTCTCATAATTTTCGCGTCAATGTTGATACATACCGATTATTTTTTCAATTAAATATTCTTTCATATCACTTTCATGAATTTTTGAAATTTCATCTAGATTGAATTTATCTCGAACTCCTCGCCCTAAAAATTGATTGTTTAAGTAATTTAACAAGCGATCATGAATAAATGTACCAGTCTTAGTTAAGAATTCTTTTTGATTAACAATTGAATTCGCTGCATTTTTCATCATTCTTTCAATTATGTGGCTAATATCCTCTTGAACCAGAATTAAATCACGTTGAGTATAAAAAACATCCCTTTGTTGGCGAATAACATCGTCATAATGCAACACACTTTTACGAGAATCGTAATTAAAACCCTCAATTTTTTTCTGAGCCGCTTCAAAACCCGAAATTAATGATTTAGTAGTTATCTCTGAATCGCCTTTATCTTTAAATTGTTCCTTAAATTCAAGATAATTAGCAAAACGACGCATTAATTGGTCGTCTAAGGATACATAAAACTTCGAGGTGCCAGGATCACCTTGACGTCCACTACGCCCACGTAATTGGTTGTCAATCCTACGACTTTCCGCGCGATCAGTACCAATCACATATAATCCGCCCAATTCTTTTGCTTCTGGTGATAATTTAATATCTGTACCACGTCCAGCCATATTTGTTGCAATAGTAACTGACTTAACTTGCCCAGCATCTGCAATAATTTGTGCCTCTGAAGCATTTTGTTTAGCGTTTAAAACTGTATGAGGTATCATCGCTTGCAATAAAAATGAGTGTAAAATCTCAGAATCTTCAATTTGAGCTGTACCAACTAAAACAGGTTGCCCTTTTTCGTAAAGTTCTTTAATTTTTTCAGTTACAGCAGTTCATTTTCCGTATGCAGTTGCGAAAATTGAGTCTGGCAAATCTTTCCTTATAACCGGTTTATTTGTCGGAACAACATTAACACGCATGTTGTAGATATCAATAAATTCTTGCTCTTCTGTTTTAGCTGTCCCTGTCATTCCGCAAAGCTTTGTAAACATACGGAAAAAGTTTTGGTAAGTGATTGTTGCTAATGTTTTTGTTTCATTTTCAATCTCAACACCAGCACACGCTTGAATCGCTTGTTGCAACCCCTCTGAATAGGCTCTACCTTCCATTATACGACCTGTAAAAGCATCAACTAATTCAATTTTCCCATCACGAACAATGTATTCAACATTTTCGCGCATAACTTTATGAGCTCGCAATGAATTTTGAATCCGGTGTACCATTTCGCTGTTTTCAAAACTGTATAAATCATTGTAACCAAAATATGAATTAGCCCGCTGAACACCACTAAAAGTTAATAAAATAGCTTTTGTTTCTTCATCAATCTCATAATCATCTTCGGTTAAAGTTCGAACAAAACGATCGGCTAAAAAATACTCCTTGGTATCCTCGCCCTCTCCACCAGAAATAATTAATGGGGTCTTAGCTTCGTCAATCAGGATAGAATCAGCCTCGTCAATTAAACAAAAGTTCAGTCCTCGTTGAACTTTTTCACTCATTGATGAAGCCATATTATCACGTAGGTAGTCAAATCCTAATTCTGAGTGTACTGAGTAAGTAATGTCAGCTGCATAAGCTGCTCTTTTTGATTCAGGATCCATTTGAGCTTTGTTTATGCCAACACTCATTCCTAATCAATTAAAAACTTGTCCCATTTCAATCGCATCACGCTCAGAAAGGTATTCATTAACAGTTGAGACAATAGCTCCTTTCCCTTCAAGAGCGTTTAGGTAAACCGGGGCAATAGAGGTTATTGTTTTACCCTCGCCGGTTTTCATCTCGGCAACAGATGCCATATCTAGGAGCAAACCGCCTAGCATTTGAACGTCATAAGGTCTTTTGCCAAGAACACGTTTTGTCGCTTCTCTTGAAACTGCAAAAACTTCAGCTCGCATCGATTCTAATGTTTCACCCGCTGATAAACGAGCTTTAAATTGAACTGTTTTATTTTGCAAATCCCTATCACTTAATTTAGAGATTATTGGCTCGTACTGATTAATTTTCTTTAAAGCTTTTTCAGCAATACGCATTTCTGTTGATTTAAATTCAAATAATTTCATATTTACATATTTTACCTTAAATATAAATTAAAATTTATATATTATAAAGACAATTGATTCTAAAATTACGATTGGCGATTAAATAGTGATAATACTGTAAACCGTCAATAAAAAACGCTTTTTTGCGTTTTTTATCGATTTAATTTAGCTTTTTGACGCTCAATTTTTGCACTTATCTCAGCTTTCTCAAACTCCAGACGAGTACGGTAAATATAATCCACTATCGCATCACCTAAGCCGTTTTGTTCTACCGAAGCAGCATATAATTTTACTTTGCTTTTAATCTTCTGCGAAGCATTATCCATTGCGTATGAATATCCTGCAATTGCAAGCATGCTCAAGTCATTTTCACTGTCGCCTATTGCCATAACATTATTTATTGATGTTTTGAAAATCTTTTCACACAAATATTTAAGAGCATTCCCTTTTGAAATTCCCTTTGCTGTAATTTCAATGTGCGAATCCAGTAGCACAACCTCAGCACTTACATTTTTTTCAATTATTTGTTTATAAATACTTTTCATTTTTTCTACCGGTTCAATAACTTCGAGCTTAAATACTCCTTTTATTGCACTTTTGGTTAAATTATAGTTACTGAAATCATTGAAAAATTCATAAAATTCTCTAGTTTTTGAGCTTGTGTTATATAATCCAAAATCCGTTTCAGAATTTCAAGATATCGCACCATTATTCGCTTCAACAATGGCCATAACTTTTTCTAAATCTTGCTCAGGAATAATATTTTTAAAAACATATTCCTGATATTTCATATCATAAATCTCGGCACCGTTTGAACACACAACATATCTACATTCTAACTCAGTCGCTAAGTCTTTTATTTTTTGATACAATGGATTTCCAGTAACTATGACAAATTCCACGCCTTGTTTTTTAGCTTCGAGTACTGATTTTTTAGTCGCAGAAGACAATTTATGACCTGGAAATTCATAAATTGTTCCGTCAGCATCACTAAAAATAATTCTTTTAAACTCCAAATTTCCCATTAGATTAATGAATCCTCAGTCATTTCAACCGGTTTTTCAATTCCCATATATTTTAAAATAGTTGGCGCTACATTTCCTAATTTACCATCTTTTAATACAACTTGCTTGTCTGTGCAAACTAGCATAACTGGATTATCAGTGTGCTTGGTTGCTGGACCGCCTTTTTTATCTATCATAACTTCGGCATTACCGTGATCTGCTGTAATAAATAAAGTAACATCGTGCTCATTCGCTCATTGAAGCACACGCTCTAGCTGAGTGTCTAACACTTCAACAGCCTTAATAGATGCAGTTAAATTACCTGTATGACCAACCATGTCAGGATTAGCATAATTCATTATAACTAAATCATAATTTAATCCTTTTTTAATTAAATTATCAGTAATTTCCCTTGCACTCATTTGTGGTGCTAAATCATATGTTGCAACTTTTAATGAATCAACCATAATACGATCTGAATTTGGATAAATGACATCAACACCACCATCCATAAAGTATGTAACGTGTGAATATTTCTGTGTTTCTGCTAATCTTAATTGTTTTAAATTATTTTTACTTATAACCTCGCCAATAGGATTTTTAACTTTCATTTCTTCAATAGCAATTTGCGAATCAATGCCCTCATATTTCATCATTGTCACAAAATTTGCGATTTTAACTTTTATTTTAGGAATGTATTCAAATAATTGAGATCCAATTAAACAGTGAGAAAGTTGGCGTGCTCTATCTGGTCTAAAATTAAAGAAAATTACTGAATCACCGTCTTCAATAAATAAACCATTCTTTTGCTTTGCCGGCACAATAAATTCATCAGTGATGTTTTGTGAATACATTGATAAAACATATTCTTTTATATCTTCAAACTCCTGAGAAGTTTTTCCTAAAATTGCATCTAAATGCGATTGCACGCGATCGAACATTTTATCACGGTCCATACCGTAATAACGACCCCCAATTGAAGAAATTTTATATCCGTATTTTTCACACAGTGAATTAACCTTTTCAATTGAATTCATTATTGATTTAGGCGCAACATCACGCCCATCTCCAATTAAATGCAACGAAACTTTTTCTAATCCTTGAAGATGCGCGATCTCAATTAATTCGAATAGGTGTTCCTCGTGTGAATGCACACCCCCTGGACTCAATAACCCGATTAAATGCAATGTCTTATTAGAATCTTTTACACTTTGCATTGCATTTAAAAATATTTTGTTTTGTCTATAATAACCCGTCTTTATTGAATGATTAATTAAACTTAAGCCTGTATAAACAACACGGCCAGCACCAATATTTAAATGACCTACTTCCGAATTACCCATTTGTCCTTCAGGTAACCCAACGTGGCTTCCTGAGGCCTGTAATAATGAATTAGGATACTCATTTAATAATTTATCTAAGGTTGGCGTATTCGCTAAATCAAATGCATTACCTTCATATTTTTGACCAATACCTAACCCGTCAATTACAATTAAAACTGTTTTTTTCATATTTTCCTTCTATTTGTATCTTAATAATTTTATATTTTTTGTACCCGTAAATTCTAAAACTGTATTTTTAATCTTAAATTAGTGGTATCTTTATCATTTAAATTTTAATAATTATTGCATTTTTTTATTATCTTTATTTAGATAATATTAATAATTAATATAATTAAATATATAAACAAAGGGGGCGAAATGAGTTACAAAGCATTATACCGAAAATATCGTCCAAGAACGTTTAATGAGGTTGTTGGCCAAGACCACATAATTCAGACATTAAAAAACATAATTTTGAACCATAAAATATCTCACGCCTATTTATTTTCAGGTCCTAGAGGTGTCGGTAAAACATCAGTTGCTAAAATTTTTGCGTCCACATTAAATTGTGGTCACGCAGAAAATTTAATTAGTTTATGTGAACATTGCATAAAAAATGTTGATCAAAATTTAGATATAATTGAAATGGACGCAGCATCAAATAATGGTGTCGATGAGATTCGCGAGCTGCGAGAAAAAATTCAGCACACTCCGGCTTATGGCCGTTTCAAAATTTACATTATTGATGAAGTTCATATGTTAACCAAAGGCGCATTTAATGCTCTTTTAAAAACTCTAGAAGAACCACCTGCACACGCTATATTTATTTTAGCAACAACCGATCCTCAGAAAATACCTCTTACTATTCTTTCTCGGGTTCAACGTTACAATTTTCGTAAAATTCCAACCGAAATAATTGTCTCACAACTTGAAAATGTGCTTATTAGCGAACAAATTTCTTTCGAAAATAGTTCATTAAGCTATATTGCACGTCTCGCATCAGGTGGAATGAGAGATGCATTGTCAATTGCAGATCAAGCATTAGCTTACGGCGATGGCGAGATAAAACTAAATGACATAATATATGGTTTTGGTATTTCGGCAAATGAAAATTTAATCACTTTACTTAATTTATTATATGAAGGCAAAGTAAAAGAGGCAATTAGTTTAGTTAATGAATTAAAAAATGGAGGGATTGATACCAATCAATTTGTATCAGCTCTTATAAATGTGTTAAAAGACTGAATTATTTATTCAAAAACCTCTGATCATAAACTACTTGAATTGCTAACCTTAGATGAAATACAGACCTTAAATATTGATGATAAATACGCATTCGAAAAATCAGAATTGCTTTATAAATTAACAAAAGATTTAATTTATAGTGATTCACCATTTCAAATGATTGAGTTAACACTTTTAAGAATGGCTAATAATCAAAAAGAGGACATAAAAAATAAACCAATAACATCAGAACAACAAAATACTCAGGAGACACTGATAAATACACAACAAAATAGCGAGATTGCAAAAATGGATAAACAAAAAGACAAAAACATGGACACTATCAAAATAGAACTAGAACATAGTCAGGAAATATTAATCGAGGCAAATAGTGATGAAGCTAATGCCCAAACTATTAATAATGACATTTTAAACACTTTTAACGACTTCAATTTTGACAACGACCCTCTAATTTCAACAGCTGAAATTGACCTAAATGACACTGAAAACATGTCTAAAATAGGTGTAGAATTACCAGATATAAAACCATTCGAAGATCAGATTAATGCACAAAAAACATTTTTAGATAATGAAATTTTAAATATGATTTTACTCTCAAACAGAAGTAATCTTGAATTTGCCATTTCTTCGCTTGACTGAGTTATCAAAGGTTGCGAGGAAAAAATTTATGCACCAATAGTTAAAGTTTTACAAAATGCCAAAATTTTAGCTGCAGGACCAAACTTTATTTTATTACGCACAAAAAATATTGGCTTCAATAACTACATTAATAGTCTTGGAAACAATGCTATTTGACAAGAGTTTTTGAAAAAATACTTTGGCGGCTACAAACACGTTTTTGCACTGTCTGACGTCTTACAATATAAAACTATAGGTACAAAAGCAATGCAAAATCCAAACATTAAAAATGAGTTTAAAACTCAACCATACCCAGATGTTGAAATAAACGAACACGAAACACCCACAGGATGACTATACAACCATTTAAAATAACGAAAATACACAAAAAATACACATACAGGAGAAAATTATGGACCAAGGAATGTTAAGAAAATTACAAAAAATTCAAAAGGAATACGAGCAAAAAACTGAAGAATTTATGGATTTAGTTTTTACCGAAGAAAAATATGGATTAGAAGTAAGTGCAAAAGGAAGTAAAAGAATAATTTCAATAAATATTAAGGACCAAGATTTAGTTGATCCCGAAGACCCGCAAACATTATCTGATTTAATGATATTAGTTATTAATGCATTATTTACAAAAATTGATGAAGAACAAGAAAAATTAATGCCACAAATGCCTGGTAATTTTGGTTTTTAATGAAAATAGAAACACTTGAAACTGCAAACGAAATACTAAAAAAAATACCCGGAATCAGTAAAAAACAAGCAGAGCGAATCAGTACTTTTTTGCTGAATTCAAAGCCTGAATTCACTGACGAGCTGTGTCAAAAATTACAAAATATACATATCAAAATTGAATTCTGCCCAAAATGCAATTTCATCAAGGAGAATAATTCTTGTCTTAATTGCGATGATACATTAAAAACCAATTCATTAATGATTGTGGAAAGTTTTGCAACAGCTAACAAAATTGATGGCTTAGGTATTTTTTTAGGATATTATTTTGTTTTGCCATACTTGCTAGAATTAAAAAAACAAATCGAAAAAAATGACTACAATTATGAACAACTTTTCTCTTTTGTTGAAAAACATAACTTTGAGGAAATTATCATCGTCATTTCACCATCTCTTGAAGGTGAAATGACGACAGCTCATTTAACAAATTTGTTCAAGGAAAAAAGTATTAAAGTGTCTAGAGCTGCTATTGGTATGCCAATGGGTTCAAGTCTTGAATACCTTGATACTTTCACAATTAAGCAAGCAATCAATAATCGTAAATAATGGGGTGTATATGTTTATAACTTTCGAAGGTCCAGATGCCAGTGGTAAAACTACAATTATCAACAAGTTGGTTGAATATTTTCACTTGCAATTTCCAAAATTGCAATATATTACTACTCGTGAACCTGGTGGTAAGCACTTAGTCGAAGCTGAAAAAATTAGAGACCTAATTTTAGATAAAAACTCTATATTAAGCCCTATTTCCGAGGCTTTGTTATATACGACTAGCAGACGGATTCACTTGGAAAGAGTTATTTGACCAGCATTAAAAGAAAATAAACTTGTATTATGCGATAGATATGTTGATAGTTTTTACGCATATCAAGGATATGCGCGAAACTTGGGGATACCGTACGTTAAAGCTTTAACTGGACTTGTTATTGAAAATACTATGCCTGATATTACAATCTTCTTAAAAATAACTCCTAAACAAAGCAAAGAACGAATGAATTCGTTAAGATTGATTGAAAATCACGACCGTTTGGATGCTGAAACTGATTTATTTAGGCAAAAAGTTTACGATGGCTATTTAAAAATTATTGAGGAAGAACCTGAAAGATTTATTGTTATTGATGCTTCCAAAGAAATTGGGGATGTTTTAGATGAAATAATAAGCAAATTAATGCTACACCCAAGATTTTTAACGTGAATAAGCGAGAATAATTAATGATATCAGCTAATTTACAAAAAATCGTTGATTCATCAGTGGACAATAATAAAATCAATCATTGCTACCTACTCAAAACATATAAAGGTGTAAACCTTGATGATAATTTAATTTACATGGTAAATAAATTTACGCATTCATCATTTGATAATTTATCTGAAATTCATGACCCAAACATTGTTGTTATTGATGCCTCAAAAGAAAATGGAAGAGGTGTTAAAAAAGATGAAATTCTTGATCTGTTTGAATCTTCAAATTTCAGTAATTTTACTGACAAACAACACAAAATAATAATTTTTAAAAACATTGAATTAGCATCGAATGCAGCACTGAATTCACTGTTAAAAACAATTGAAGAGCCATCAAATAATGTTATTTTTATTTTAACAACTACAAACCCCAACCGCTTGCTTTCTACAATCAAATCTCGTTCATTTATTATCAACATTAACAAACAAGATACAAAAGAAATTTACGATTTTTTAATAAGTCATAATTTAAACTCGGATTTCGCTTGATTTTTCTCTCATTTATTTAAAGATACTTCAGAAATAAAATCAATAGAACGTTTAAAACAATATGAAAAGATTGAAAACGTGTTAGAAATTGTATCTAATTCACTAAAAAATCGCTATCTTTTGGCAGTTTATTTAACAAGTATGAATAAACGGGAATTACACGATGAATTATTTTTTAACCTTGTCGTACTTAAATTTATTTTTTCTTGAAATTGGGCAAAACTAAACCTAATTCCACCTCTTTTCAGGAAAATTGCCACTAAAATTTCAAATTCATCTATCGATTTTAAAAGTTGCTTAATAATTATTGACAGGTATTTATCATTAGTGGATACAAATGCAAACCTATTCCTACAAGGCCAAAAAATGATTATTAAATTAATGGAGTTTTATGAGTAAAATCTATATTGTTGGCACTCCGATTGGAAATTTAAAAGATATTACACTTCGAGCACTTGAAACATTAGCCTCAGTTGATTTAATTGCTTGCGAAGACACCAGAGTCAGTGCTAAACTACTTAATCATTATCAAATTAACAAAAAATTGGTTTCATACAGCAAAATCAATGAATCTAAAAGTGCTGAATACATTATCGACACAATAATTAAAAATAATTTAAACCTTGCTCTAATTTCTGATGCCGGCATGCCATTGGTAAGCGACCCGGGCTTTGAGTTAATTAAATTAGCACGTGCAAAAAATATCGATGTTATATTAATACCAGGGGTAAATGCGGCTATAAGCACTTTTTCCTTGTGTGCTTTATCACAGACATTTATTTTTCATGGCTTCCCAAAAGAAAAACGTATTCAGAGACAAACTCATTTTCAGTCATTAGACACACAAAATGCACATATTTTCTATGTTTCGCCGCATAAACTGGATAATTTTTTAGATGATATTGAAAGTGTATGAGGAGAAAAAATTGAGTTATTTATCGCTAGAGAGTTAACAAAAATTCATGAAACTACATATTGCGGAAATATTACTCAAATTCGTCAAACGCTTGACACAACATCAAAAAAAGGTGAATTTACAATAGCGGTTAAAATTCACGAGGTTAAAAAAGAAAAAATCAATAAATATAAACACTTTTCAAAAATTAATAACGCTTAGGCGTTTTTTTGTTATGTTATAATAAAATATATTTATTTATATAAATTAATTAATTTTAGTATTTCTCGATAATAATTGATAATATAGATAGGAGATTTATGAACCACATAAATATATTTGCCTTAGGCGGACTAGATGAAAATGGCAAAAACTGCTACATCTTTGAATTTAATGAAAAAATTTACATCGTGAACACAGGAACAAAGGTTCCAATCAACTCAAAAAATGGAGTAGATATACTAATTCCTGATTTCACATACCTAGAAAAAAATCAGGATCGAATTGCTGGTGTATTTATTACAGATGTTAAAAATGATACATTTTCAGCACTTCCTTGATTGCTGATGCACGTACCAAATTTAACTATTTATACCTCAGCTTTTAACAGAGCGATTATTAACGAACGTTTATCTAAATATAAAATCGTAAATCGATCATATAAAGTTACAACTATTGCGAAAATGACTAAAATTGGGGATATATTTGTTCAACCAATTGAACTTGCAGGTTCAATGCCTGGCCAAGTTGGATTTGATTTTGTAACTCCTGATGGTGATGTGTTATTCATGTTTAACTTTGTCGAAGGCGATTTGGGGGTATATGGAAAAATAGATTTTAACTTTTTACAACGTGCCTTTACAAAACGAAAATTATTAGCCCTAGTCGTAGATGCAGGACGAGCAAATTATTCAGGGAAAGCAGTCAATAAAATTAAATTACCTCAGTCAGTTAAAGATGTATTTATGAACGCTAACCCCAAAGAAAGAATTATTATTGGTGCTTACGATGAAGAAATGGTTTCAATACATCAGATTGTCGAAATGGCATATTTAACCAAGCGACCAATCGTGACATATGGTAAAACTTATGGCCAGCTATACCAATTAATGGCTAAGGAACATCCTCAATTAAAATTACCTGAATTAATTGACTATAAATATGCTAATCGCACTGAAAATGCAGTAATTTTGGTAACAGGTTCAATTGAGCGCCTATATTCGCGGTTCTTACGAATTACAGATGGCAATGATGTATATTTAAAGTTAAAAAACACTGATAATGTAATTATGATAGCGCCTCCTATTGACGGTTTGGAAAGTTTAGCGGCCATTGCCCTTGATGAAATTGCGCGTATAACACCAAAAATTTCCGACGTTTCAAACAAGGAATTTTATAGACACCGTCCTGCCCGTCAAGACCTAATTGATTTAGTGAAAAAAATTAATCCACAATATGTTATCCCTGCACAAGGTTTATATCGTTATCTTGCCGAAGCTACTAAATACATAAGTCAAGACGCTGGCATAAGAACTCAAAATTGTTTATTGCTACAAAATGGTAAAATTGCTCACTTTATTAACGGAAAATTAGCAAGTACAAAAGGCAAAGTTAAGAATGTTGGTGATGTTATTATTGATGGCTTTGGAATTGGTGATATAAGTACTGAAGTTATTGCTGAAAGAGAAATGTTGGGGCGCGACGGAGCAATCATCATTACATCAACGTATAGTCCAATTACTAAAAAAATTGTTGGTAAAGTGCAAATTAATATTATCGGTTCTCTTTCGAAGGAAGATAAAAAACAAGCTGAGGAATTAATTGTAACAACTATGGCATCTATCATGGATACTGAAACATTTGAAGGACTAAAAGACTTTCAAAACCGTGCACGAACAGTCATTCGCAAGAAAATATTTAAGACTTTTAATAAAGAACCAATGATTATTGTTTCCTTGAATCAAGTTCAAAACTAAGTATTTTTCAGTATTTATTCAGTAAAAAATACGGTTCCCCGTATTTTTGTTTTATTTCTTAAGTGGGCTATAAGCCATATAAACTAACTTTTAGTATTACGATTACGGAAGTTGCGTGGGAGTGAATTATCTTTGATAACAACATCAATATAATAATCAATTAATTTAGAATTGAAAAAATACTGTTGCTTATCATATTTATCAATTAATTGTTCAACCGCTTCAAAAATCATTTTTTTTAAATTCTCGGGATAATTAAACTTGCGAGAGTTTTCATTAAATTCCTCACGATCAACAATTGAAATATCACGGCGCGGATACACTTTCAAATCTAAATCAAAGTCAATAAACTTAATTGTGTTATCTTCGTATATTGGTTTTGAGGCTAAATTAACATAAATGTAATTATGTTTTTTCTTAAGCATTACTAACGCATTATAATTTTCATTTTTTGGCATGAACCAAATGACTGGCTCGCGGTAAATTCATGAAGATTTTTCACACTCTGCAACTTTTGTTTTATACATAAACAATGCAAAATGATCTTCAGTGTTTCTTATTACTTTAACTCCGTTTCATTGTCGATATAAATGTCCGTTATACTTGTATGCTTGAACATTTACTATGGCGCCCAACAAAGGAAAAGACATTTCCTTATTTTTGTAGTTCGGCATATTTTCCTCATGCGGTTACCCGCTTTTTTAAACTTAATATTCTTAGAAATATTTTTGCTGCTCTTAAAATTCGTAAAAAAAAGATAAAACTATTAAAGTTGTGTTGATTTATGATTCTTTTTTCTAATTAAACCTTAATTAGAATTATTATGTGCTTTTATTGATTATTAACGTTTTATTTGCACTTAACTTATTAAAAGCAAAAATAAAATCTAAATGTTTACAATTAAATTATATATTGAATTATCACAAAACATAATATTGAGTATATTTATTTTAATTTACCGATATGTACATTTATTTATACAAAATATTTTTTAGAATACAATTTATTTAATATGGGATTTTTTAAATTTTTAAAAGATAAAATTTTTGGTAAGAAAAAAGACAAAGTTGCCGAAAAAGAAAAAGAAATAGAACAATTAGAAGAACAAAAACTTATTGAAAGCAAAAAACTTGAAAAATATAGTGTTGGATTGTCAAATGCATCAAGTTTGGGTCAAAAAATATTCAATTTACAAAATAAACATAAAAAAATTAACGAAGAATTTTTTGATGAATTAGAAGAAATTTTGATTATGTCAGATATTAGTGCTTCATTGGTTTATGCAATTATTTCACACCTAAAAAATGAAGTTAGAGCTCGCAATTTGCAAAATAGTAAAGATTTAGGTGAATTAACCGCTGATCAAATGTTTGTTATTTATACCAACAAAAGCGTTGTTGATACCACCCTAAACTTTGAGGATGGACGCTTAAATATTTTTGTTTTTGTTGGTGTTAACGGTTCTGGTAAAACTACGTCTGTGGCTAAAATCGCTCATAAATATGTAAAAATGGGTAAAAAGGTTCTTGTTGCTGCCGCCGACACATTTAGGGCGGGGGCCGTTAGTCAATTAGAGGTTTGATCGCAAAGAGCGGGGGCCGATATTATAAAACCAGCTAAGGAAGGAGCAGATCCTGCCTCAGTTGTTTATGATTCATTACAAAAAGCTAAAAATGAGAATTATGACTTGTTGCTGATTGATACTGCTGGTAGATTGCAAAATAAAATTAACTTAATGAAAGAGCTTGAAAAAATGTACGGAATAATTACTCGTTTTCAAAATGATGCTCCACATGAATGCTTATTGGTTTTAGACGCTACCACAGGACAAAATGGAATTAGTCAAGCTCGCCACTTTAAAGAAGTAGCGAATCCAAGCGGTATTATTTTGACCAAAATGGATGGAACAAGTAAGGGTGGAATCGTTCTTTCAATTAAAGATGAATTTGACTTGAATGTAAAATATATTGGGTTAGGTGAGGGTTTAGATGACCTTGAAGAATTTGACCTTGAAAAATTTATTTACACAATGACGAAAGAATTAATAGATGCCAGTGAAATCAACAATTAGCGACATTGACCAACGAGAGCATTACATCACCCTTTTCGAGCGTTTCAAGAACTTTTTAACTCAGACGCAACAACAAAGTTTTCAGCTTTATTTTTTTGAGAATTTAAGTTATCAAGAAATTGCAAATATTCAAGCCACAACTAGATCAGCAGCTTATGATAGCGTCAAAAAAGCAATTAATAAGCTATTAAAACTTGAACAAAAGATGACATAGCAGTATTAATACCCGAAAATTACTTTTTAAACTGAAAAAATGCTTATTAAAACAATAATTACGTTTATAATTAGCATTGACTTCAAAAATGGAGTACTCACAATTATTTCAAAAACCAAAATAAATCAAATTTAGAATAATAATCATAGGAGATTAACATGCCAAGAGAAGGATTTACTTTTCAATGTACAACCTGTAAAATGGAAAACTACATTGGCAAAAAAAACAAAAAAAATCACCCTGAAAAAGTGGAATTAAACAAATACTGTGCTAAATGTAGAACTCACACAAACCACAAAGAGAAAAAATAATTCAAAATGTCGACTTTCTAAAGTCGACTTTTATTTTTAAATTGCAATCAAAAAACCGCTTTTGCGGTTAATTTAATCAAGGTTGAAAAAGAATTAAGGAAACTATAACATTAGCAATAATTAGAGCGAACATAGGAGATTTTTTCATGTACAATGATAAATTCAAACCAACTCCAACAGGTACGTAAACATATAAAACATATCTCCTTCAATTACTAAAGAATTGTAATTTTTGATCTGTTAAGTTTTTTCAACCAACATACTCAGATATAGACTTATTAAAATAAATGTTGGGTGCTATTGTGGCAATAAATAATTGAATAGATAATGCAATGATAATTCCGGTAACAACGGGGTTCATAATTTGTATCAACCTTTTTAAGTAAGGTGAGTGCTCAAATTTATCAACATATTTAATAGCTAATTGCATCATTAAAATTGCCGGAAGAACAAAAGCTAAATATGTTAATATCATCGCCACATAACCTCACCATTCGCCTCCTGCCACTAAATAACCAGTTAATGCTGCAAATTTTGGACTTAAAATACCTGGCGTTGAATTAGAAACTGCAAAGACTGCATCAATGCTTTCGCGAGAAATGTTGGTACTAAATCATTGATTAAAAGATTCTCAAAGTCAATTGAATATTGGCATAAATATTTGGCCACCACCAAATATAGAAAGTGAGATTAAAGCTATTAAAGGAATTGAAACTAATAAAGCTAATAGTGCCATTATTTTTCGCCTCCTTCATTATTCAATGTTTTGTCAATATTTTGACGTATTTTTGTACGTTTTTTAATTATGTAATAAGTTGAATAAATTGCGATAATTAACAACATAATACCGATTGGTAAATTATAAGGAACCGGTACAAAAAGAGAAAAAGCAAGAGTAGAAATAAACAAAATCATTCATAGAGTTATGCCCGTTTGCTTTCTACCTTTAATGAAGTAATTCCAACCAAAACCAATTAAACAACCAGTAATCGCTACTAAAACACCAACTTGAACAACATATAAATATTTGAGGGGTAATAAATTAATTAAAAAGAATAAAGCTATAGTTAATAAAACATGCGGTATTGCCCCTAATGTGACTACCAGCATCCCTTTTCAAAAACCTAACGATTTAATTGAAATATAAGATAACACTTGAATCGCCATAGGCCCTGGCAACATATTTGTAACAACAACGCTTTTGTCAAACTCATCCGAATCAATTCAGCCGTATTTATCAACTACATATCGTTTAATTACTGGCATCAAGGCATTTCCACCACCAAAACCAACAAATGTAATCATAATTATTAGTATAAAAATATTTCAAAATGTTGGTTTTTTATATTTATCGTTTTTCATTTGTTCCATAATCCTCTTAAAATAAACTTATTTGGTCAGTTTCATCAATATTTGAAAAAACGCCAATTTGTTTTAATTTTTCAATTAATGTTTTATTCACTTTTGCCCGAGATGCAAAGTCCTCAATCGAAGTAAATTGTTTCTGCTCACGAGTATTAACAATCGATTCAGCAACTGCATCACCTAATCCGTCTAATGATTTGAATGGTGGAATTAAACATTGGTTCTCATTGTCAATTAATCATTCGTGTGCTAGCGATTTTTCAAGATCTATATTAGCAATATATAAACCTCGTGCGTAAAGTTCTCTTGTAATTTCTAGGGTTGGCATTAAATCTTTATCTTTTGTTGTGAGTTCCTCTTTAGATAAAGATTGAAGTAAAACAAGTTTGTTATGAGCCTTTTTTCCGCCTTTAACATCAACCATGCTTGCAATATCCACTGCTTTAGCGTGTGTAGCAAAATATGATGCGTAAAATGCTAATGGATAGTGAATTTTAAATCAACCGATTCAATAACCCATCAAAACATACGCCACTGCGTGAGCTTTTGGGAACATATAAGCAATTTTATTCATTGAATCTAGTTGTCAATTAGGTACCCCGAACTCCGTAAGTTTAGCCTCCTCATCTTTTGTTAAACCTTTACCTTTACGTACTTTTTCCATAATATCAAAAGCAAATTTGTTAGGTACGCCTTGTGAAACTAACTTAGCTAAAATGTCATCACGACAGCTAAATATTTCAGATAATTTAAACCCTTGCTTCATAATCAAATCTTGATTATTGTCAATTCACACATCAGTTCCATGACTCAATCCAGAAACTGAAACTAAATCAGCAAATGAGCGAGGCTTAACTTGCGTCAGCATTTGACGCACAAATGAAGTTCCAAATTCTGGTAAACCCAATGCACCTGTTGGTTCATTGCCTATTTGAATTGATTCAATCCCTAATGGCGATGTTGAAGAAAATAATTCAAAAGTGTCTTTATCATTTTTAGGTACCTGAGAAATATTGATTCCTGTGTATTTTTCAAGCATTTTAATTACAGTAGGGTTATCATGCCCTAATAAATCTAATTTTAAAACATTATCGTGTATTGCCTTAAAATCGAAATGCGTCGTAAATCAAGATGAAGTATTGTCATCTGCGGGATAATTAATTGGCGTAAAATCGCTAACATCATATTCTTTTGGAATAATAATAATTCCACCTGGATGTTGTCCTGTTGTTCGTTTAACGCCTTCAATTTTTTTAGCTAAATAAGCTGTGTATGATGATGAATAATTTTTGCGTGTTTCTTCGCAAAAATTCTTAACAAATTGATACCCAGTCTTAAAAGCGACAGTAGATATAGTGCCGGCTCTAAGTGTGTGCGATTCACCAAATAATCTCTTAACCTCATTGTGAACCTCGCTTTGGAAATCCCCAGAAAAGTTAAGGTCAATATCAGGAACTTTGTCGGCATTAAATCCTAGGAAAGTTTCAAAAGCAATCGTGTGACCTTCACGTAATAAATCTACATTGCACTTATTACATTTTTTAGCTGGAAGATCATATGCCGATGTTACACCATCAATCTTTGCCAATTCAAAAAACTTACAATTAGGGCACAAATAATATGGCTCAATCGGGTTTACCTCACTAATATTAGTTAGGGTTGCTACCAGTGAGGAACCAACCGATCCACGCGAACCTACAAAGTAACCTTCATCTAGGGATTTTTTAACCAATTTATGTGAAATTCAGTATATAACGTCAAAACCATATTTAATAATCGGCGTCAATTCAGCTTCAATACGTTTTTCTATTATTTCAGGTAAATCTTCACCATATTTATCATGTGCAGTGTCATAAACCAATTTTTTTAATTTAACTGCCGAGTCATCAAATTTAGGTGTGTATAAATCTTTTTTAGTCACTTCAATTTCTTCACACATATCAGCAATTTTGTTTGTATTTTCAATTACTACTTCGTTAATTAATTGTTCATCATCAAGAAAACTAAATTGTGCCAGCATCTGTGTAGTATTTAAAAACCACTGGTCAGGTATAGACATCGTATTTTCTCTTGCTCGCTCATAACTGTAAAGATAGTGTTTAGTATGTCCGATTCCATTGGCATAAACTAAAACCTCAAAAGCTTTTTTATCAGCAGGGTCTAGATAACGAACATCACCTGTCGCAACCGGAATTTTATTATATTTTTTAGCAGTTAGTATTATATCTTTTAGTGCGTATTCTAATTGATTCTGAGTAATAAAATCAGTCTCTACTCAGTGTTTGAACACTTGTGGAGCGGGTATTTCAATATAGTCATAACGTTGAATTTCATCTTCAAACTCACTGCGTGTTGAATAAAAATACGTATCAAGCAATTTAGACTTTAGAGTGCCCGAACCAAATAATAAGTCAGGGTCGCTTTTTATATCCTCAAAATAGGTTTTGGGGCGATCAGTAAAATTAGTTGTTAAACATTTTGATATCATTTCAAATTGTTTTTTTAACCCTGCTTGCGAACGTGCTAAAACACTAATTGAAAATGGAAATCTATCTTTATACTGGTTTTTTAATGAATAATTTTGCAAATCAGCAAAAGTTGTAATATTTTTTAGTTTCATTTCATGCACTAATTCAACTCAAACCTGCGCTAAGACTTTTGCATCATAATCGGCGCGGTGAGCAGTATTAGGGTCATATTTTACTCCTAAAAAATTCGCTAAATCACCTAATGAATGTTTTTTTCTCTCTGGAAATAATAAACGAGAAACTACTAACGTATCGATAACAGCAACATTAGGAAATTCCATATCATGCAATCTAAATTGCTCTTTCAAAAAATTAAAGTCAAATTTTGCGTTGTGAGCAAGAGCTACATTATTATGCAAAGCATCATAAATTTTTTGCAAACCTAATTTATAATCAAGTCCTTTTTCATCAATCATTTTTTGACTAATGCCAGTTAATCTGTGTGTAAATGGTTTAATTTCTTCTTTTGGTTTTAAGAAAAATTGCTGGATTTCAGGCGCCTGACCACTAACAGGCACTGAATGCGAACCATACTCAATTAATTCATGAAATAAAGGGCTAAGACCGGTTGTCTCGATGTCAAAAGATACAAAATTAGTGCTTGAAATACTTCCATTAGGTACATAATTTAAAAAAACTTGTGGATTTTTTTTGAAAGTGGAGTATGAAGCTCCATAAAGCGCTTTAACCTTCGATTTTTTTGCGGCCGCAAAAAATTTTGGATATGCTTGTACAGCATCTAAATCATTAATCGCAACCGCACTCATACCTAATTTCTCAGCTCGTTCAATAACCTCATTAGGGTCAATTATTCCATCCATTGTATTGAATTTTGAACAAATGTGCAATTCTACACGTTTTTTTGTGTCATTTGGGTTATCATAAACTATACCATTTGGATTTTCAACCACGGCATAATTATCAACGAAAACAAATCCTTCGTACTTACCTTGCGTTCGACCGCCAACTGAACCTTGAATACGAAGATAATTCCCAAGGACAAAATCCTTTTTAATTACCTCAGGAGAAATAGGTTCAGTTAAAAATCAGCGTGCTAAAATCGCATCCGTCCCGTCAGCGATTGATAATATATAAATATGTTTGCCGTTTTTGGTTTGGCGCGAATCGAACTCATATAATTCTCCACTAAATTCAACTAGCGATTTTTCCTCAAATTCGTTAATTTCTTCAATTTTACAGATTTGGTATCTACGTTGAGAACGAGGCTTAAACCCAGTTTTTTCAGCGGTATGGGATTGCTTAACATTTTTTTGATTTTTACGGCTTAATTCTTCATATTTACGAATTTCTTCCTTAAGATCAATTGTTTCTAACGGAGCACTGAATTCAATTTCTTTTAATTCAGGAGAAAGTATTAAATGATTAAAACCATATTCGCGAAGTTCACGTTCAAGATTGCGAATTAATTGTGAAAATTCATTATAACCTAGTTTATCAATTGATATTATACGTGTAGTATAATCCCCAACAAATTCAAGATTATTAACTCAATTTATTTGTCTCAATTTTGAGTATTTCGGTTTCATATTTATTAAAAAAACAATAAATTCAATCAAATTATCGCGTTTATACTGTAAAAAATCAAATTCAAAATCTGGCGAAATTTTATAATTGCGATTATTTTTAATTAAATTATAAAGAGTAAAATAATCATTAATTTTAACCTCATCAGCAAAAATAATTTGAACAGATAATGTGTCGTTTAAAAATGCCTTATCCGACATTTTTAATGCAGTTTGTTGCATGCTTTGCGGAATCTCAAATTTAATAGATTCACAAAATTTTTTAAAACGAAGAACATCTTGCATTTTTGCCACCTCCTGATATGAATATGTATTTTTTATTATACTAAATATAATAATTGCTTAACAAACAAACCGCAACCCAAGCTGCGGTTTTAACTTTAATCTAAATAAATATTTAAAAATTTATCAACTAACGAATTTCGACGTTTATAGTATGTTGATTTTGAACAAAAGTCTTCATATCATTGCGAATCTTCGATATATCATACAAACTCACGTTCAAATATCTCCATTTCAAATCTTGTTAAGGTTGATATTGCGGTTTTCATACTGTTTGATAAAAATCTATATAAATTTCTATCACGTACTTGATTAAGTTTATCATAACTATTTAATGAAAATTCTTCTCAATATTTTTTCTTTGCTTGTGCCAACTCAAGTTGACTTATATCTTGCACTGCTTTGTATTTAGTTAAATTGCTTTGCGTTTTAATTCCTCTTAATAGGACAGAATAATCGGTCATTTTACTCCTTTTTAAATAAAAAAAGCCTAGCCAAAAGGGCTAGGCATAATGATTAATAAGCTCGAGCAAAAACGACAAATCTTTTGGTTTTTCTGCGACATGTTATACATGGGCCCATTTTTTCTATTTTTGTTAAGGATTTAGGAATGCACCGAGTTGTTGCTCCTGTTTCTTCTTGAATAGCCTTTTCTTCAGCTTCATGACAACAGAATGGAGCGTATACAAATTTTTGTTCTTTAATTCCTTGTTTAAAATCTTCATAATTATCGATGATAACTATATTGCTATCCAAACGTTGTTTAGCGTTTTGATATAAATTATTGTGAATATCAGCTAAAATTCCTTTAATTTTCGCTTTTACTTGATCTACTGGCAACTGTATTTTTTCAAGTGTATCACGGCGAACAAGAGTGACTAAACCATTTTCGAGATCTCTTGGCCCTACTTCAATACGAAGTGGCGTGCCTTGAATTTCTGAATTAGAAGCTTTAAAACCTGGATTTTTATCGCTTCTATCAACACGGACTCGATAAATTCTACCTAAACTTTTTTCTAATTCATTCACGGTTTCTTGAACCTCAGTATTTTTAGCTCCAAATAATTCCAAAATATCAATTTGAACAGGTGCTACATATGGAGGGATAATTATTCCACGGTTATCTCCATGAGTCATAATTATAGCCCCTAATAAGCGAGTTGAAACACCTCAAGATGTTTGGTAAGCGTACTCTTGATTGTTGTTTTCATCTTTAAAAACGATCCCAAAAGTTTTAGAAAAATTCTGAGCTAAATAATGTGATGTGCCCGCCTGTAAAGCTCGTCCATCTTTCATCATCGCTTCGATAGTATAAGTTGAACATGCTCCTGCAAATTTTTCTTTTGGTGTTTTTTTACCAATAATAACTGGAATAGCAAGGTAATTTTTCAAAAATTTAGCATAAACAGAAATCATAGTTCTAGTTAAATGTCTTGCCTCACGAGGGTTGTTGTGGCAAGTATGCCCTTCTTGTCATAAAAACTCACGACTTCTTAAAAATGGATTGGTTGTTTTTTCCCAACGCACAACATTTGCTCATTGATTGTAGATAATTGGTAAATCCTTGTATGATTCGATAGAATTTTTAAACAAATCTGCAAATAAAACTTCTGATGTAGGCCTTACAAAAACTTTCTCATCAAGTTTTTCATTTCCAACGTGAGTAATGGTCGCTAACTCAGGGTTAAAACCATCGACATGCTCTTTTTCTTTATTAAATAATCTTTCCGGAATTAAAAGTGGTAAATAGACGTTTTGAACTCCATAATTTTTAAACTCTTCATTTAATTGTTTCTGAATCAATTCTCAAATACCATAAGAATTCGGTTTAAAAACTAATGTTCCTTTTAACGGTCCATAGGCAATCAGGTTTCCCTGTTTAACAACATCTGTATATCAGCGCGAAAAATCTTTTTCTAAAGGTGTAATTTTATCTAATTCTTTCATGAGTTTAATTATATATTAATGTGTAAAAATAGCTAAAAAATGCTTTAAAAAAGCTATTTTTGTTACTTTTAATATTATTATTTTAAAAATTTCTTAATTAAATTAATCTTTTTATCTGTATATGGATGAGTATTTAGTTTTGTGCCAAAGCCTCATCTAGAATAACAACTCACAACATTTGAAAATGCTAAAAAACCTTGATAACCATGACTGCGACCTCACCCTGATGACCCAACGCCCCCAAATGGTAAATTATAATTAGCTAATTGCAACATTATTTCATTAGTTACGACCGCACCAGTACGCACCCGTTCTACAATAACGTTTTCAAAATTTTTACTTTTCGTGAATACATACGTTGCAAGCGGTTCCCCATTTGATTTAATAAAATCTAAAACCTCAGATATCTCACTATATGAAACAACAGGTAATAATGGCCCAAAAATCTCATCAACCATTAACTCACTGTTAAAAGTTGTTTTTATTGCTTTTGGAAGTATTTTTGTATCTTTCACTGTCAATTCTGTGTTTTTAGCTAAATTTAGCAACCTATCAAAATGTTTTTTATTAATTATTTTTGGATACTCATCAATATGTTTTTCGAACTCTGATGATAATTTATTGAACTTATCAATAAAAATATCTATTTTATCTTTATGAATTGCGACATAATCCGGAGCTACACAAGTTTGTCCAGCATTTATCACCTTAGAATTAAAGACTTTTTCAACAGATTGGTCAATATTAATGTTTTGATCGATTATGACAGGGCATTTGCCACCTAGCTCTAAAATTATCGCTGTATTCGTAGAACATAATTGTTGACGTACTAATGAACCAACACGTTGAGACCCAGTAAAAAATACTATATCAAATTTATTCATAAGCATTTCTTTGGTACTATCCACGTCCGATGACATAACGTAAATATAACGCGAATCTACTGTATTATTAAATAAATTCGTCAGTAAATAACTAGTTTCAGGACTTGATTCCGATGGCTTCAAAATTACTCTATTACCAGCCGCAATCGCAGATATAATAGGCATTAATGAAAGATAAAAAGGGTAATTCCATGGACTAATTATTAATGCTATCCCCATTGCTTGTGGAATTAATTTTGAACTACCTCCAAATAATAAAATTGGTGTTTTTGCTCTTTTTGGTTTCATCCATTTTTTAAGTTGTGAAATGGTTAAAGATAACTCCTTCAAAACTAATCCGATTTCACTAAAATATGCTTCGCTCTTATGTTTATTAAGATCCGAGCTTAGAGCCTTTGATACTAATTCTATATTGCCTTGAATTGCTGTTTTAATAGCTTTTAGAGTTTTAATTCGTTCTATATAAGAAATGTATGGGCTACAAATTGTATCCTCATACATTTTTTTATAAGTTTTTCTATCTTTTTCTGTCAAAACTACTCTTCCGGATTCGAAAATACATAACGGCCAGTTTCGGTCACTAAAACATCATCTTCATTTCTAGCTCCGCCCAGACCTTCAATGTAAATACCTGGCTCAACAGTAATAATCATTCCTGGCTCTAAAATGTAATCTTTACCTTTTGAACTAACGTATGGTAATTCATGCACATCGATGCCTAATCCATGACCTGTTCCGTGAACAAAATACTCTCCATAACCGGCTTTTTCAATATATTCACGACAAATTCGATCAATTTCACTAGCTTTAATTCCTGGTCGAACAGCATCTCTCCCTGCTTTTGCAGCACCTAAAACAATATCTAGAATCTCTTTTGCTTTCGGATCGTTTGGAGTATCATCTCCCCTTTCATCCCAAAGAATGAATGTACGTGTAATATCTGCTGAATAACCTTTATATAATGCACCAAAATCTATTTTTAACAGATCACCAGCGACTAATTTTCGATCAGTTGGATGATGATGTGGTTCCGCTGATGAAGGTCCGGTTGCAATGATTTCATCAAAACTCTCTTTATCAACGCCATTCAATTTCATTAAATAGTTAAGTTTTGCTGCAACCTGTTTTTCAGTAAAACCAGGAGTTATTCATTTTTTTAATTGTCATAAACTTTTCATTGATTTATCGACTGCATCTTGAATTTTTTGAATTTCTTCTGCTGATTTTATAATTCTTAACTCTTGTCCCAAAATTCAAACTTCTTCATCTGCGCCAATAATATTTTTTAAATATTCATAAGTTTGCAAGTTTAAATAGTCTTTTTCAAAAGCGACTTTTTTATATTTTTTCTTCGCAAAAAAGTCTTTTAAAGCACTACCTTGCAACAAATGAATCTCTGCATTTTTTGCATTATTTCGAGCATACTCAATATATCTTCCATCAACAAATAAGTGAGCATTATTTTTTTCTATCACCAAATATCCGTCAGTTGTTTGAATTCCGGTGTATCATAGTCTTGTTTGTGCAGCTTCCGAAACAATTGCGTCAACATTATGTTCTGCAAACACTTTATCTAAATATTTTCTATTCATATTTACCTCATCTAATAGCCAAATTTTTTTAAGAATTTAGCATCATTTATTCATTTATTAGCTGTTTTAACTTTTAATCTTAGGTCTACCTTAATTCCAAAAAGATTCATTATTTGCTTTCTAGCATTGGTTCCAATTTGCTTTATCATCTGAGCATTTTTTCCAATAACCATTCCTTTTTGTGAGTCTTTTTTTACATAAATTACTGCCTCTATACTGATCAAATTATAATCTTCAATAAACTCAGAAACTTCAACAGCAATTGAGTGTGGTAATTCTTCACGTAACAATTTCATTGCCGATACACGAATTATTTCTTTTGTCATGAATCGCATTGATTTATCAGTTATATAATCCTCGTCGTAGTATGGGTTTCCATCCTCCGTAAAAGTTTTTAATTCATCAATTAGCATCCTTATAGAATTAGGATTTGATGTTGATACACTCAAAATTTTATTGAATCCATACTCATTTAATTGTGTTATCTTATCTTGAATTTCGGAAGGTGATTTAGCTAAATCAATTTTTGAAATTACGGCTATTTTATTATCTCTTGACTTAATTTTTTCCAAAATATTTTTATCACCTTGACCAATAGGTTCATTTACAGGAGTTAAAAATAACACGCAGTCTATTCCGCTTAAAGCATCGAAAGCGTTTTTATTTAAGGATTCGCCTAATTTATTTAGCGGTTTATGAACACCAGGTGTATCAACAAAAACAATTTGATACCCTTCCTCGTTATAAACACCACTAATTTGGTCGCGTGTTGTTTGTGGAATATTTGAAACTATTGCTAACTCATAGTTAAGAATAGAATTCAATAATGATGATTTACCAACATTTGGGCGACCAATTATCGTTACAATAGCTACCTTCATTATTTAATTTGTTCACTTCTGATTGGTAATGGCACTAATTCACCTAATTTAAATGTTTTTTTAATGTCGCCTGCTCCATTAAACAAGTGTACCAATGAATCATCAGTCATAAATTCTGTCATTACTTGACGGCATCCTGCACAAGGCGAAATTACACCCTCTCCTGATGAAATTACATAAATTTCTTTAAATGTTCCTACTTTTGCCCCGTGTGCAACTGAACCAAATAATGCTGAACGCTCAGCACATAATCCAGATGGAAATGCTGCGTTTTCAACATTAACCCCAGGTCACTCTCTACCTTGATCATCAATAGCAATAGCCGCAACCTTAAAATGTGATCAAGGGCAATATGAAAATTGTAATAAATCTTTTAATTTTTGAACCATAAAACTATTCCTCCCTAGTAATTCCTAATGGATTAAATATATTATCCACTATTTTGTCCATTTGTTTTTTTTCTTCCTCATTCTCATGGTCATAACCCATTAAATGAACTAATCCATGTGCAAATAAATAGCAATACTCGCGACGTAGCGAGTGATTGAATTCTTGTGCTTGTTGCTCAACTTTTTCATGACTTATAACCAATTCTCCAAGAGGTAATATTGGTAATTCATCATAAACCTCATCCATACCAAAATCAAAAGACAAAATATCTGTTGGATAATCTTTATTCCGATATTCTTTATTTAATTCTTGAATTTTCAAATTATTAACTATTGAGACGTCTAAAATGACTTGCTTTTCAATTTTAAAATAAGTTGCAAGATTTTTTAGTACTTGTTCATACTCTTTTTGAAATATAAATGAGTTTCCATCTTCAATATTAATATTAAGTTCAATCATAATTTAAATTATATAGTTATATAGGAACATTATTACCTATTTTAAATTTATTAGTGTAAAAAATACAAAATTAAATACACAATTAACGATTGCACTCATAAATCGACTGAATTAGTCAATTTATGACAAAATTAAATTTGCTAAATTTATAGATTTGTTGTCAGTAGATATTAAATATTTCAAATCAAGGATCATAATTTTACTTTATCATAAAATAAAACGCCACTAACTTGTGTATTAGAAACGAGTTTAATTCCTGCAGGAATCTTATGAAAATTCACAATCACAGTCTCATTTATTTTGGTGAAATTAGATATTTTTAATAGATAAATTTTATTTAAATAACTTATTGAAACCTCTTTATTTTTTTCTAAATAAAAAAGCGATTTTTCAGGGGCGACCAGTATCATTTTTTTATTTTTATCAACTATAAAATTAATTTTAATTGTTTTTTCAACCTCAATATTGAGAATAATAATAAACAAAGCTACACTTAACAAAAAGAGAATGAAAATTGAAAAATAAACAATTTTAGTTGGTTTTGTTAATTTTTTCAAAATCTACCTCCATTCCATTACTTGCATACTTTTTGCTATGGCTAATTTCAATAAAAAATGCATCGCTTTGATAATTTTTGATAGAATTTATTAATTTTTTATTCACTTCTAAATCTAGATTTTCAAAAGCTTCATCAAGCATAATAAGCTTGAATTTTTTTGTAAATAATTTTAGTAAAATGATTAATTGCCTCTGTCCACTTGATATATTTTCTCCATTATTATTTATAAACGAATTAAGTGTTAAGTTACAACGCTCCATAACCTTATCTAAACCATAAAAGTCAATATTATTCATCAATGTTTTATGTATATTTTGATTCCCACACACCAAAAAATCATAAACAGTTGATTGCGGAATGTAAACGTCATCATTTATTAAAATCGAATCATTTTTAAGAGCTAAAATATTAATAAAATTCACATTATGGTTGTTAATCTTTAATGTGCCATCTCAATTTGAAAGTTTAAAATTTAATAAATTTAATAATGTACTCTTTCCGCAACCGTTTTTGCCTATAAAATGTGTATTTTCATTTAATTTTATAGCATCAATATTTATATTATTATTTCCTGATTCATAACCAAAGTTAAGATCTAATAACTCAATTTCTTTAATTTTTTCAATCATCACGCCTTTATTTTCTAGGTTTATTTCTTTGAAATTCAATACAAAATTAATCATGTCAATATGCTTTGCAACAATACTATTCATCATTATTATCGACGTTAATGATGCAACAGGTTGTACAAAGTATGACATTGTAGTTAATATCATAATTAACGTTCCAACGGTTAATTGATTTTTAAAAATTAGAAAACAAGACACAAATACAATAACCAAACCTAAATTTCCAATTAAAAAGTCATTAACTAAGTTATTGACATTTTTACTTTTATTTAATTTATAATCACTCATTTTAAATTTTATTAATTTTTCTTGGCGTAAAAGTTCATTGAAATTTAAACTGTATTCATCATTAAATGAAGTTAATCCAAAAACATAATCCATTTCAGTTTGTGCATTATTATGAGATAAATTTAAATGTTTTTGGTATCTTTTTTCAATAAAAAAATGAAAAATAATATTAATAATCAAACACAACGCACTAAAAGAAAATACGATCCCAAATATAATTAAATTTAGTCAAATCAAAAATAATGAACTGAATAAAATAGCGATAAATTCAGCAAAAAATGTGTATAAAAAGCTGGCTTTGTATTCGCTAATAAAATTTATATAACCTAAACGCTTGAAAATTTCTGAATTTGTTATTTTAGATTTTTCATTTAATCCAATTCGTTGTAGTTTTGTAAAAAATCTTTCTTTAATATCTATTTCTATCGCATTAGCCAGCTTTTTAGTCATTAAATTTTTTAAAAATACACTTAAAAACCGGACAATATTCAATCATAAAAAACCAATAAACAATGCAAACAACATCTTGTTTAAATGATTTAGTATTACCAAATCAAAAACAATTTTTACAAAAAATGAAGAGCTAAATGCTAATAACATTGTTAATAAGGACACAAAAACTATACAAAATAAGTTAAAATTAAAACTAAATAAATATTTTAACTTGTTATCAACACATTTAATATCCTGTCTTTGATTGTTTTCTATATCACGATACACAAAACTCATTATGCCCGTATAAATTGATCTAAACTCAGTGTGATTCATTTTTATTTTTCTTCCTATTCTAGAATCCTGAATATAAACATAATTTTTATCAATTTTTTCGATTACAAGATAGTGTTTAAGTCCTTCATCCTCCACCAATACAATAAAAGGTAAATCAATATTTTTAATTTTCTTTAATTCATCAAAATTAGTTTTATATGTATCAATGATCAAGCCATTTTCCCTGGCAACTTTTCCTAATGTTGTCAAGCTTATTCCATTTGGTCCATAATCTGCTTTTAATTTCAAATAATTTATTTCTACGTCTGATTTATTGAGTTTTTTTATAAAATATTGCAAAACGTGTAGTCCGCAATCTTTTGAATCGTATTGTTTTGATATTCTCATACTTATAGGTATTAATTTTTAAAGCAGATTTTATTAAAATGGAAAAAATATATAATTTATGCCTATAAATTATATTTTTTTCTTTTTTTCAATTTACAAAGAAATTCCGTGATATGTATAGTTGAGATGAAAAATAGAGGAATGTTATTAGAAAAAATCATCAACCAAACAATAGCACATTATGAAACGTATAATAAAGCTTTAATCGAGAAGAAAACTTTGCCCGTTAAATTCCACAAGGTTGATAACAAAAGAGAATTGTCGGGAGCTTACGTTTATAAGAAAAGTACAGTCGATTATATCGGGTGTGTTGATGGAACTTTTGTTGCTTTTGAAGCAAAAACGACCAATGAAAATCGGCTTCCCGCAAGTAATATTTTGCGACACCAAATAGATTATTTAAATAAAATTAACACAATGAATGGAATTGCCTTTTTTATTATTATGTTTAGTAATGTTGATGAGTTTTATATTATTAATTCACAGTATTTAGCTACACATTGAAAAAAATCCTGAACATATGAAGAAATAAAAAATGCCGGAATACAAATTGAACTTACGTATCCTGGCATTATTGACTTTTTACCTTATTTGTATAGTATCTAGTTTTTATCAACGGCTTCTTTTAGGAATTTAGATGGCCTGAACTTAATAACTTTTTTAGGTTCGATAACCAACAATTCTTTTGTAAATGGGTTTGTTGTTTCACGTCTAGCACGTTCAACAACATCAAAAGTTCCTAGTACGCTCAATTGAACCTTTTCCCCCTCTGAAAGATAGTCTTTCAGAACAATTATGAATTTATCAAAAAATTCATTTGCAGTTCTTACTGGAACACCCATCTTTTCAGCTACTTCGGCCATAAATTCTTTTTTAGTCATGAGATACCCTTTCAATATACACGGAGATTATTTTTAACCACCTATAATTTAATTTTACACAAAATGTCAGTATTTTTATACGCATTTATATACAAAAAACAATTTTAATAAAAACATTCACACAATGGAGCATATATGAAAAATATAAAATTTATTAAAAATCTAAATTGAAACGAGCGCCTCCTTGCTCTAATTAATCTAAATAGCATTCAATGGGCGACAGCGGATCTCCAAGAAAATTTTTTGAATGTCAAAAATAAATATAATGAATAATTGAAATAAAATCAGCAAACTCTTGCATTTGCTGAAAATATTATTCAAGTCCTGATTTGTTTTTGAAAATTAATTTAATCGGGCATCCTGTGAAATCAATGATCGAGCGTATTTGCTTTTCCAAAAATCGTTCGTAACTTCAATGCAGGAATTTTTTATTATTGACATAAAAAACAAAAGTTGGAATTCGCAAATCCGTAAATTTACGCGCAAAATAAATATTTAAGCGACCACCATTGTAAGGAGCGGCGGGTTGAATTAATTGAGTTTCCCGAATAAAGTTTGATAATAAAGCAGGTTTTACATCTCGTTCTAAATTTTGTTTAACTTGCAAAATTGTGTCAATAAATTTATCAATTCTTTGATTTTTTAAAACTGAAATAAAGCAAAATGGAACTCACGGAACAAAATGAAATTTATTTCTCATTTGCTTTTCGTAATTAATCATTGTATTAGTATCTTTGTTTATTAAATCTCACTTATTAACGGCGATTATAATCGGTTTTGAATTTTCCAATGCATATCCAATAATACGTGAATCAAAATGGCTTAATTCTTTGGTCGAATCGATCATAATGATTGATAAATCAGATTCATCTAATGCGCTTATTGCACGCATTAAAGCATATTTATCAATCATATCTACAATTTTACTTTTTCTTGTAATCCCTGCTGTATCTACAACTTCAAACTCTTGATCTCGTATTTTAACAAAACTCTTTACAGCATCACGTGTTGTTCCTGCAATTTCACTTACAATCGATCTTTGTTCACCACAAAGCAAGTTAAGAAGAGAACTTTTACCAGAATTAGGCCGGCCAATTATTGATAATTTAAAGTTTTTTGAGGTTTTTTGGTCATCAAGATTTAAATTTCGCAAACACTCATCCAAAACATCGCCTACACCATGGCCGTGTTGCGCACTTATCTTAAATATATTCTCACCTAATGAATATCAAGAATAATTAAATAAATCAAGATTGTCAAGTTTATTGGCAACAACTACAATTGGCTTGTTACTTTTCCGCAACATACTTAAAATTAATTGATCATCGTTTGTAATATCAGAAGCTCCATCAACCATAAAAATAATTACGTTAGCTTCATCAATTGCAATAGAAGCTTGAATTCTAATTTGTTCTTGAAATGGTCTATTTTCTACTTCAATACCACCAGTATCAATTACTTTAATTTCTTTTCCACTTCATTCGAATGTTTCGTAAAGACGATCACGAGTAACTCCAGGTTCGTCATAGGTTATTGAACTTTTTTTACCCACTAATCTGTTGAAAAGAGTACTTTTTCCAACATTCGGCTTGCCTATAATTGCAATTACATTATTGCGCATTTATAATTTCCTCGATTTGGCGGATTATTTCATTAACAACTTCACTGAATGTCATGTTTGTACAATCAATATAACTTGCGTCATCAACACGTTTTAGTGGGTCGTTAGCACGATTAAAGTCTTGATCATCACGAGTTTTTACAGCATCTAGAACTTCCTCATAACTTGTATTAAAACCTAATTCAATATTTTGCAAATAACGGCGACGAGCTCTTTCATGAGGAGTAGCATCAAGATAAACTTTTAGCTCTGCATAAGGCATAATTTTGTATGTTGTATCTCTACCGTCCATTATAAAACCTTTTGACGATTTAGTCATGTGTTGAATAAATTCAACAACGTACTGGCGTACCGCTTTATAAATTGCAATTTCAGAAGAAACTTTAGAAACCTCATTTGATCTAATTGATCTTGTTATGTCTTCGCCATCTACATATATTTTTTGTTGATTGTCAAGCGAAATTTTTAAGAACTCATTATTTAAGCAATCACTCACTGCATTTTCGTCAGTGTGATTGATTTTATTTTTAATCAAAACGTATGCAATTGCTCTATAAATGCTCCCCGAACTTAAAAAAGTGTAGCCTAATCTTTTTGCAATTTCTTCTGAAACAGTTGATTTTCCTGCACTTGAAGGGCCGTCAATTGCAACATTAATTTTTTTATGGTTCATACAAAGTTCTCCTATATATTTGCTTATTTAACTAATAATAAATAATACTAAAAAAAATTAAATTCTTACTTCTTTTATGACAATTTCTGCCGAGTCTGCTAATGTTACTGTATCTTCGTTACTAAATCTAGATTCAAAACCTCAATTATGTTCGCCGATGTTTTGCGCATCACCAATATGATTTTTCAAAAAGTGAGCAAGATCACTTTTTTGTAAAGAAATATCTTTAAAAATATCTTTTGGCATCACTTTTGTGGCACAGTCAAATTGATAAAGGTTTGCTTTTATCTTTTGGAGTTCTTCAATATTTAATAGTGTAATTTGTTTTGTTTTATCATATTTGAAATCAGGAAAAATCGTATCATCAAATGCACTAATAGTTTTATTTAAGGGCAATAGGCGCATGAAGGATAAGACATCTTTTTTAAAGTCTTTATCTTCTTTCAACAAACTTGCAAAAAGGCTTTCAGGACCATAATTAGTATGATTAAAATTACTTAATAAATCACCATTTTTCTTGCTTTTCATATATTAATTATAGCTATAATTATTAATAAAAAAATTACATTTAAAATTTCACTGATGAATATTAATGATATACATTGTAAATAAGAGTTTAAAAAAATAAAATCTCTCAAAATTAAAATGAGAGATTATATTACCATTTATTTAAAAAGCTTGATGAAGTCTAGATTTGTGTTGTCTTGAAATTCTGAGATTTGATTAGCTAATTTATTCATTTCTGATTTAGAAAGGTCTGGAATGATAATTTTTAATTGAATTTTTAAATCTCCACTGCGGCCACTACGACGAATACCTTTTCCATTTAGAACTAATATTTTTCCATTTTGATGACTTCGACGTAATTGAATAGTTTCATTTCCATAAGGAGTTGGCACAATAACTTGATTTTCTTTAACAATATCAATAAATGAAACTGGAAATTCTAAGAATAAGTTTAATCCTTCTCTCACAAAATATTTGTGAGGCAATACTTGGAATTCAATAATTAAATTACCAGCAGGGCCACCATTTAGACCTTTTTCTCCATATCCTGTTAATGAAATTTTATCACCTGTTTGGCACCCTTCAGGAGCTCTAAATTTGACTTTTTTATCTTTTTTAATATAAACATTACCTTTGCAAGTTTTGCATGGGTTTTTTATTATTTCGCCGTTGCCGTGACAATTTGAACAAATCTGAGCAGTTGACATCATCCCAAAAAGAGTTCGTTGTTGAATTTGTTGTTGGCCTGTCCCTTTACACGTTGAACAAGTTAAAATATCACTTGATTTTTCCGCTCCTCGTCCCTCACAGGAATCGCAAGCTTCTCATTTTTGCAATTTTTTCTCAAATTCAACTCCTTTTATCGAATCTTCAAATGAAATTTGGACTCTCGCCATCAAATCGTCGCCTCGCATAGGAGTATTTGTTTTTTGTCTACTTGATCCACCAAAAAATGAACTAAAAATATCTCCAAATCCGCCAAAACTGCCGAAATCACCAAATCCGCCAAAACCTTGTGGCCCTTCTTCTGAACCATATTGGTCGTAATTAGCTCTTTTTTCTTTGTCGCTTAAAACTTCATAAGCTTGGTTTAATTCCTGCATTTTTTGGTCACTAGTTCCATCTTTTAATTTATCTGGATGATACTGCATCGCTAATTTACGGTATGCTGACTTAATTTCTTTTTCTGTAGCATCCCTTGAAACACCTAAAACTTCATAATAATCTTTTTTACTCATGTTTTTTATTTTAGCACAAAAGCTCTTTGAGTGCTAAATTTAAATTATAAATTTTAAGGGTTTGACTTCAACTAAAAAATCTAAATTTTATTAAAACGTTTAAATATTCAAGCTGTTTTAGAAATAGTGAAGCTTGAATAGTAAGTTTTGAAATACGACTCATTAACAATTAACCCCATATAAGTAAAATAAGTTAATGATGAAACAAATAATGCCAAATAAAGAAATGTGCCAATTGTTCCATATTGATCATATTTTAATAGTGAAGTTAAATAACCAAATCCACTAATAAAAATCATATTTGGTATTGATGCCACTAAAACACCCGGCAACACTGAGTTCCATTGCAACTTAAAACTTGGAGTCAGTTTATAAATAAGAGTGAAACCAAGATACAAAATTAAAAGTAGATAAATAAATAATGAAATATAAAAAAATATAGTTTCGCCTGTTAGACTAAATGATGGAGTTATCCATTTATAGAAAGTAATATAAAGTGCCGAAGCTAAAAAAATGTATATACTTATACCCAAAACTACAAAGAAACCTTTTATTCTGTTAAGAAAAAAATTACCTAAGTTTTCATGGCCGTATATGTAGTTTTGTAAGTAGATAAAACGCCCTCATCCACTCGATCCTAGTCACGTCGAAGTCAATAGTAAAACGAGTATTGCCGTGTATTTAGCTCCTTCATTTATCTTAAATTCTGGAATTGCCAATAAGGACTGGACGCCTGGTATTACTCTTGTTATAATTTTGTTCACGAATATTACATTGTAATCGTCAATAAATGAAAGTAAAACAATAACAATTGTAGATATAGGCACAAATGATACAAGGAAATAAAAAGCGAGTGAGAATGGAATAAAAGCCGAGTCTTTTGCAATGAATTTTGCATATGTACGATCGACTAACTCATTAGTTTTAACCTTATTTTTTCATCCAATTTTTGATGTTGTTAATCATAAAATAAAACGTAAAAAATACTTAATTATCTTTTCAAAAAAATCTCAACGACGATTTTCATTAGAAATTATATTTTTACCAGCTCAGGAACTTCTATTTTTTCTGTTTGTTATTTTTTTAATTTGTTTTAGTTCTAAACCCGTATATATTTGTCGTTGTTTTTTAGCCATATTTAATATTATAAATTTTAAAAATAAAAGCACAACATTTTAATAGTTGTGCAGCAATTAGTAAAAATCAGTGTTTTTCAGTGCAAATTTGAAAACTAGTCTTCAAAATGTTCAATATCATCTATTCTTTGTTGGTGACGGCCACCCTCATAATTTGTCGCAATATATTTATCAACCATGGTTTTAGCTTGCTCAAAACTAACTTGGCGACCACCGAAAACTAAAATATTTGCATTGTTGTGTAATTTTGCTAGTTCAGCATCCTCAACAGAAGCAACCCTAGCAGCTCTTATTCCGTTATGACGATTTAATGCATATGAAATCCCTAAACCGGTACCACATAAACCAATTCCAAAATTTACATCATTTTCTTTAACGTACTTTGCAAGTTTATGTCCTTGAAGTGAATATGAAACTTTTTGAGACTCATCAACCGGCCCTAAATCAACAGCTTGATACCCAAGTTCTTCAATGTATGCCACAAGTTTATTTTTAAGATCGACCGCCGCGTGGTCGGAAACGAAAGCAACTATTTTTTTATCCATATATTCTCCTTAATAATTAAATTTTATATTAAAAGAAATAAACACATCAAACTATTAATTAGTTAAATAGAATTAATCTTTTCCGTATTTTAAATAAAAACAGGGAGAATTAAGCTACCTGTTTTTATTTTTTAAATGATTTTCAATCAATAAATATACCTGCGATAAATAAATTGCCAGCGAAACAAATTGCCATACCATAGTCGTTATCAAACCTGCAGTAAATTCATTATTATTGAACCCAACAGCAACTCTATAGCATACTCAAGTCACATTTATTGAGATAATAGTGAATAACATACCTTTTGACATACCCATAAATCTTTTTTGTTCTAGCGATTTAATAACCGAAGGAAAAAAGCTAAATGTTGTCAGCATTGGAAAAATAATAACGCATATGGCGTGTAATTGAGGCCACATTCTTTTGTCTTTTACAAGTCCATATATCGCAATGTTTGCGGCGAAAGCAACAACTAATGCAGCGATGATAAGAACTTTTCAAGCTTGTTTTCTTTTCTTCTCGTCCCTTGCGTACTTGTATGTGAAAAAAATTGTAAAAATAAAAATTGATAACGAAAGCATATTTGCTATTGATGAGGCTACCATTTTAACTGGTTGAATATCCCAAGAACCAATTAACATCCAACCAATAGATCCAACAAAAACAATTCAAAATGAGTAAAAATTAACACCTTCGCCAGTATCTTTATTTTTTAATAAATATACTAGTTGCGGAATCCCGACACTAACAGTCAATGTTATTGAAATAGTTGCAAAAATTCAGGCAAATCAACCTGAAACCAAATAAGTTTTATCTAAATTATAAATATTAAAAAACTTTTCTACCATATCTTCTTTTCTTAATTGTAATTACTAACACTAACACAAATGTGTCATAAACACTAATAAATTATACACTTTATACAAAATCAAACTTTCTAATGGATCATTATATTTTTAGATAATATAATATTGAATTAAAGATTAATAATTAATTATATAATATTAAATATGAAAATAGGTCTCGATGCAACAACCATTAAACGTTTTAAAAATATGCCAAAAGGTTTTGAAAAACGTTTTTGCCATCCAAATGAATTATTACTTTTGGAAAAAGAAAAACACAAAGCTGATTTTCTAGCATCAATATGAGCAATTAAGGAAGCTTTATTTAAAGCTGATAACAATTTTGCTGATTTTCGCAAAATTGAGCTCAAAAAAGATCAACACGGTTGGGAGCATTCCGACTGGAATATAGCAACAACAAATGAGGGCGACCTAGTCATTGCCGTCGTAGTTAAAAAGGAGTAATATGGGTTTTAATTTAAAAATGATTTTTCTTTGATGACATTTTCTATGATGTATGTGAAGATTAAGCGCTGCATCAAAAAGATATAGACGCGATCCAATGAATTTTCACATTCAACAACGGAATGACTATTTACTTAAAAGGGCTAAACAACTCTTATGATATTTCAATGTTAAACTGGAGGTTGTAGGTCTGGATTCATTGCCAAAAGGGCCTGTTATCCTAATGCCGAACCACAAATCAAATATTGATCCCTTATTAATTTTGGCATCCCTAGAAAAAACCAATTTTGAACGTATTGGTAAAAATAAAATTCCTACTTTTATTGCAAAAGTTGAGTTAAAAAAGAGGGGAATTACTCGCAAAGTACTTGAACTTTTGGACACAATTTTTATTAATCGTCAAGATTTGAGACAATCAATTAAATCATTAGAAGAATTCGGAAGTCACGTAAAGCAAAATAAAACTTATGGCGTTATTTTTCCTGAAGGTACTAGAATTAATGAGCTAACACTAGGTGAATTCAAAGCTGGCGGAGCAAAAGTCGCTCGTAGTCATTATTTACCTATTGTTCCTGTCGCTATTTCCGATTCACGTGATGCTTTAAATAAAAAAAGAAACAAAAAATTAAAAATTCGAGTTGAATTTTTAAAAGTAATTAAACCTGCGGAGTTTATTACAATTGATAATGCGGTTATTATGGAAAGAGTAAAACAAACAATCGAAAAGGCACTAAACCATGAATAATAATGAAAGTATATTCAATCAAAATGATGACTTAATTCAAATTAAAAACACGCAACACACTAAAGACCTTGAAATGACAGCAAATAAATTTGTTATAAACATCGAAAACTACGAAGGTCCATTAGACCTTCTACTCGCTTTAGTTCAACAAAAACACAAAAATATTATGGATGTTGACGTTGCTGAACTAGCCAGTTCATACTTGGAAGTTATTCAGACACTACAAGAAAATGAAATTGATTTAGCTGGTGAATATTTAGTAATGGCAGCTACATTGCTTGCCTTAAAAACTAAAATGATGTTATATACTCCTGAAGAAAAACCTGAAATTGAAGAGGATAAACGCGAATTGCTGCGTAGATTGTATGAGCATCAACAATTTAAAGAGGTTTCAAAAGCACTCCGCGAACACGAACTTGCTCGAAGTGAAATATTTATCAAAAGACCTAGTGATATTGAAGAATTCTTAGTTGAAGACGATAAAACTGCATTAGATGGGCAATCAAACCCGTTAAAAGTAATCACAATACTGAGAAAAATGTTTGAGCGTACGTATGCTCAAAAACTTCGCCGCACTAAGCTGGAACACTTCAATTTAACACCACAAGATCAAATTCCATTTATCATTGAATTATTTAAAAATAATGAAGATGTAAGCTTTGAAATGATTTTTAATCAACCTAGTATAAATCACTTTGTAATTACATTTTTAGCTGTTTTAGTACTCGTAAAAACACAAAAAATTACACTAGAACAAAAAGAACAATTTGGCACTATCACATTTAAAAAAGGACCTGAATATGAAAAATAATATTTTGGAAGCTCTATTATATATTCAAGGCGATGAAGGCTTAAGTCTTGAACAAATACAAGAAATATTCAATCTTAACACTACTCATGAGGCAAAAAAAGTTCTAAACGACTTTATGAAAGAATATAATTCACGTGAAACTGCACTTAAAGTTGTGAATTTTAATGATATATTCAAATTAGCTACTCGTGAAACATATAAAGACTATATTACTAAAATGGTTCAAGTTACTAAAAAGCACCGTTTATCAAATGCAGCAATTGAAGTTGCTGGAATTGTCGCATACAAACAACCAGTCACACGTTCAATAATAAATAATATTAGGGGGGTTGCTAGCGAACAAGTTGTTAACACTTTACTCGCCAAGGGTGTTATTGAGGAGGTTGGGATAAGCCCAACTCCTGGAAACCCTGTTTTATATGGGGTCACAAACAAGTTTTACGACTACTTCCGTATTAGATCAATGTCAGACCTACCAAAACTTAATGAATTTAATTATCTTGACGGTGTTGAAAATGAAAGTCCAGATGAATTTAATTTTTTTGACTCACAACGTCAAGACCAAAATGAATAGTGGGTCTCCACTATTTTAATTTTAAATGGCTAAACATACATTTATAACCACTCAAAACGACCAGGGGCGCAAATTAATTAAATTTTTAGCCTCTATTTTCAAAAAAACACCGTTATCAAAAATTCACAAAATTTTGCGTGTTGGAGACGTCAAAATTAATTCACAACGGATTAAAAATCCAAATTTCATTGTTCAAGCTGACCAAACAATTGAAATTTTTGGTTTAAATAATAATGACGCTACACTTTTTACTCACAAAAAAAATAACCAAAACCTATCTATTGTTTACGAAGATGACAATATTTTAATTATAAATAAGCAAATAAATACTCTTGTCCACGGGCATCCAAAATCACTTGATAATCAGGTCTTAAATTATCTTAAATTTAACCAAACAACCTCATTTAAGCCCTCGCACGTAGGACGACTAGATAAAATAACGAGCGGAATAATAGTTTATGCCAAAAACTATTCAACATTAGCTCAATTAAACTCTAAACATTCGAACTTCACAAAAATTTATAAATTTATTCCGACCAAACCAATTAAAACAGGCGAATATAATTTTTGAATAGAAAAAGATGAAATGAATCAAAAAATGAAAGTTGTAAATCATTCCACAAAAAATGCATGTATTGCAAAGACGTTAATTTATTCAGTAAATAACCAGTATTTTGCAGAAATTTTAACAGGAAGAAAACATCAAATTAGACTAAGTTGTGCTTATCTTGATGCACCGATTTTGGGAGATGTAAAATATGGAGCCAAACCAGATAAACGTGTTTATTTACATTCATATTCAATAACATTCAATGCTTTAGAAGGTAATATTGAGTATTTAAATCAAAAAACATTTAAAATTGAACCAGATAACTGAGTTTAAGGAGTTGTAATGAAATCTATTAATAAAGAAAAACTAGCTGAAATAGTTAAAAGCTTGATGCTTGAACCTAGTGATAATGTGCTCGAACAAATTCTTAGTGAGTGAGATTTAATTCAAAAGCAAATGTCTTTTATTAATGCTATCGACACAATAGGAGTCAAACCTTTAAGCCATATTGATGAACATCCACGGATTGACTTCTTGCGTGAGGACACAATCGATTCTTCCTGAGCAATATCTAAACAAACTGCATTGCAAAATGCATTAGAATATGATCAAGACTACATAATTACTGAAAAGGTGGTTAAATAATGGAATTAAAAGTTAAAGGTAACTTCTCAAAAGCGCAAGAAGAGCTGAAAAACGATAAAAATAATGCAGTAGCACACGTTTATACAGAACAAAATACTGAAAAAGATGGAATTTTAAGTGGTGCTGTGTTTACAATTAAAGATGTTTTTGCAACCAAGGACGTCAAAACTACTGCTTCAAGCAAAATTTTAGAGACTTTTAATCCCGGATACAACGCAACACCTGTGCAAAAATTATTAGACGCAGGTGCAACACCTGTTGGTAAAGTGTATAATGATGAGCTAGCTCTTGGAGGGACGGGAACGTTTAGCGCATTCGGATTAATTAAGAACCCAATCGACAATTTGCGCCTTTCAGGGGGTTCGTCATCAGGATCGACTGCTACATTAACTAAAAACGTGTCATTCGCACTCGCGTCAGATACAGGTGATTCAGTACGTTTGCCCGCTTCTTATAATTCACAAGTTGGATTTAAACCAAGTTATGGCGCAATTAGCCGATACGGAATGTTCGCATACGCTTCGTCACTTGATACTGTCAGTTATTTTGCGCACAACGTTAATGATATCGCATTATTATCACAAGTAATGTTCGGTGTAGATTCAAAAGATTTTACAAGTGTCTCTGTAAAAATTAATGATATCAAAAAAATAAAACCATCTAAAATTGCAATTCTTGACATTGAAGAATCATTGCTGTCTGAATTTGTTTTTAACTCTTATAAATCATTGATTAAAAAATTAAAAAATACTGATATTACTATTGAAATCGTCAAACCAGATAAAAAATTATTATTAGCTGTTAAGCCTGTTTATGATATTATTTCGTACTCAGAAGCATCAAGTAATTTAGCTAATTTAAACGGTATTGCTTTCGGGTCGAGAAAAGAAGGTTCTAATTGAGAAGAAATAATGACAAATACACGCTCAGCAGGTTTTGGAACAATGGTACAACGTCGACTAACATTAGGAAGTTTTTTCTTATTTAGCGAAAATCAAAAAGAATTATTTTTAAAAGCTCAACAAGTTAGACGTTTAATTAAAGAATATTGAGATCGCTTACACGAACAATATGACTTAGTTATTTACCCAGCGAGTGCAGACATCGCTCCCTACATTGACTCAACAAAAAATAAATCATATGATTATATGGACTATATTTTAACCACTAGTAATTTAGCTGGTCTTCCTTCAATTACTTTACCGTGAATTAAAAATGAAAAAGGCCTTGGCGTAAATATTACGCTTGAAACACCAATTTATTCAGACGAAAAACTACTTTCTTATTCATTATGGATGGAAGATTTTTTAGGAGGAGAAAATGAATAGCTTTGAAGTTATTATTGGTATTGAAATTCACCTTGAATTAAAAACTAAAACAAAAATGTTTTCACCTGCGCCAATCGACTTTTTAGCCGAACCTAACACAGCAATTAATCAAATTGATTTAGGTTATCCAGGCACTCTTCCTCTTTTAAATAAAGAAGCAGTAATTTATGCCATAAAACTTGCAAAAGCCTTAAACATGAATATTGATACTGAGCTACATTTTGATCGCAAAAACTATTTTTACACCGACTTACCAAAAGGTTATCAAATTACTCAGTTTTTTCGACCAATTGGTTCAAATGGCTATATAATTACTGATTTTAACACTGAAAATCGTGTCGAAATAGAAAGAATTCATCTCGAGGAAGATACTGCACGACAACATCATGGAGTTCAAACTAAATTAGATTATAATCGTGCTGGTGTCCCTTTAATAGAAATTGTTACAAAGCCGTGTATTCGCTCAGCTGAAGAAGCTGTAGCGTATGTTAACTCAATACGTCAAACTGCATTAGCCTTAGATATTTCAGATGCAAAAATGGAATTAGGTTCGCTTCGTGCTGATATAAATATCTCATTACGCCCAAAAGGTTTTGATGTTTTCGGAACAAAAGTCGAAATCAAAAACATTGCCACTTTTCGTGGTATTGCCAAGGCAATCGAAAATGAAATTCAAATTCAAACAAAAAAACTACGTACTGGCGAAAAAATTATGCAACAAACAAAACGTTTTGACCCTGACACACAAAGCAATATTCCTATGCGTACCAAAACAGGCCAGGTTGACTATAAATACTTTCCTGAGCCAAATATTCCTATTATTCAGCTCTCAAAAGAATTTGTAAACTCAGTAAAATTAAGCGAATTACCATGAGAACGTACACAAAGATACCGTTCATATGGAATACAAGACATTTATATTAATTCATTAATTAACGACATAGATCTTGCTAAATATTTTGATTCTATTGACTTCCATGATAAGCAAAAATTATCTAAACTTTTCTTTGCTGAGGTAGTTTCATTAGCAAATTCAACTCAAAAACACGTTTGTGAGTTGAATATTAAACCATCGCAACTTGTTGAAGCTATTAATCTTTTAGAAAATGAGGTTATTAGCGGACGTTCGTTTAAAAAACTTGTTCCTTTATTACAAAATAACTCAAAATCATTAGATGACCTAGTTCAAGAGAATAAACTGGCACAAATATCAGATACTGAAACAATAACTAAATGAGTTTTAGAAATCATTTCACAAAATGAACAGGCAATTTCTGAATATCCAAATCGTCCTGAACGTGTTTTAAAAATGATTCAAGGTTCATTAATGAAAATATCTGACGGGCAAATTAATCCCAATAAAGCTTCCCAAATAGTACAATCAATCCTTGAACAAAAATTTAATTAAGCAATTTAATTGCTTTTTTTATTGAACAATTTCAGTCAAAAAATCAATTTATTCCTTTTTTTGCTATTAAAATAAGTTTATGCACAAATAAATTATGATGAAAAAACTTATAATTCCTGTACCTTTATACCTTCCACTATTTACTGCATCATGCACAATTTATACTCAGAAATTCGAAGAAAAAACAATTACTAAATATTATGTTGCTGATGGGGATACTATTTACTTTTATAACAATGACAAAAAAATTGGAATAAGGATACTTGGGATTGACACTCCAGAAACCAAAAAGAAAAATAACGATGTAGCTACCCTTGAAAATCATTTTGCACAGTTAGCAAAAAATGAACTAATAAACATTCTTAAAAATAAACCGATCAAAATCGAAAAAATTAATGAAGATAAATATGGACGCTGAGTATGTCGAATTTATAATAGCGAAGGTGTAGATGCAGGATTACGCTTAATTAAAGAGGGTTTTGCACGGGTCAAATATCTTGAAAAAATCCCTAAAAATATTAATTATTGAAATAATCACGGCAAAATAATTGACTATTTCAACACTTTAAAAAACACAGAAGAAAAAGCAAAAAGAAACAAAAAAGGTATATGAAAACATAAAACTAAGGAAATTTTTAAGAAAAAGTAGTATTTTCAGTCTCCAATTCAGTCTTTTTTATTCTTTTTTGAAAAAAAGATTTAATATCCTAGTCAAAAATTCCAAACTAAATAAATTTTTAATTTTCAAAAAAAATATTTTTTAATATAATGAAAAAGCAATTTATATTTAATTGCCTCTAAGCTAGTGGGAGATTTATATCGCTAGAACCACCATTATCGAAAGGATAAAATATGGCAAAATCAAAAGCTGACATTGTTCGTGTTCGTAAATTGCAATTCAAAGCCGGGCAAGCTAAACCAGGTCCAGCATTAGCTGGTGTTGGTATCAATATGCCCGACTTTACAAGAGCTTTTAACGATGCGACACGTGATAGAGGAGATGAACCAGTTCCGGTTCAAATTACTGTTTATAAAGATAAGTCATTTGACTTTAAAGTGTTTACTGCTCCAGCGAGTTATAAACTTGCTCAAGCAGCAAAAATTACAAAAGGTAGTTCAAACGCTAAAACGACAAAAGTAGCTTCAATTACTGTTGAACAATTAAGAGAAATCGCTCAATATAAACTAGTGGATTTAAACACTGATGATGTTGAGGTTGCTATGAAAACAATTGCTGGCACTGCTAGAAATATGGGTATTACAGTTGAGGGTTACACTGATGCACCGGTTAAAGGAGACAAATAATGGCTAAAATTGGTAAAAAAATTAAAGCTGCTTGAGAATCTTTTGACAAAAACGTTGCTTATGACCTAAAAGAAGCAATTGACTTAGCAAAAAGAACTTCATATTCAAAATTTGACGGTTCAATTGAATTAGTCTTCAAATTAAACTTAGACGTTCGTAAAGCGGAACAACAACTACGTGGAGCCGTTTTACTACCTAATGGTACAGGTAAAAATGTCAGAGTGCTAGTAGTTACAAACAACCCGGAAAAACAAAAAGCCTCAACAGCGGCAGGAGCTGATCAAGTTGTTGATGGAGCAGCTTTAGAACAAAAAATCAAAGAAGATGACTTCGATTTCGATGTTATGGTTGCTGACCCAGCAATGATGCCAATTTTAGGTAAATACGGTAAAAAACTTGGGCCTAAAGGTCTAATGCCTAACCCCAAAACTGGTACAGTTACTCCAACACCTGAAAAAGCAGTTGAAGAATTGAAAAAAGGTAAAGCTAACTATAGAACTGATAAAGCCGGTATTGTTCATACACAAATCGGTAAAGTATCAATGGACACTGACAAACTTGTAGAAAACGCACAAACAGTTATCTCTCTAATTAAAAAACTTAAACCATCAACCGTTAAAGGTGCATACATGCAAAATATTGTTGTTTCACCAACAATGGGTCCTGGTATTAAAGTTAAAATTGAAAAATAATTTCATCCAAGCAATAGCTTGGATTTTTTTAAAAAAACGTAAAACACTGACCTCTACTAACAAAATTAAAGTACAATTAATCTTTTTTACCTTGGTATATTGACCCATAGTTTATAATATAAAACATTATGGAACAGACAATGTATAAATCACTTTTGGCAATTAAAAATAAATTTGATGAATTGAACCAAAAACTTTCAGACGATAGCGTTATTCAAGATATTAAGGAATATACACGCATAAATAGAGAAATTCGTAAGATTAATGATATTGCTAAGGCATTCACGACATTTCAAAATTTAGAAAAAGACATAATTTCAGCCAAAGAAATGCTATCTTCAAAAGATCCTGAAGAGGTTTTGTTTGCCAAAACAATCATTGACGAAAACACCCCTAAAATGATCCAACTTGAAGATGAGTTGAAAATTTTAATTTTACCTAAAGATGAAAATGATGATAAAAACGTAATTATTGAAATTAGAGGAGCAGCCGGGGGTGATGAAGCTAATATTTTTGCTGGCGATTTATTTAGAATGTACACAAAATACGCCGATGAAATAGGTTTTAAATACAAAACAATTTCGTCATCAGCTGCTAGTGCCGGCGGATTTAGTCAAATTGTCTTTGTTGTTCGAGGTGAAAATGCATATTCAAAATTAAAATTCGAAACAGGTGTTCATAGAGTCCAAAGAATACCAACTACCGAGTCATCTGGGCGCATTCACACATCGACAGTGACAGTTACAGTCATGCCTGAATTAGATGATAGCATCGATATCGAAATTAAACCAAATGAAATAACAGTTGATACATTCCGTTCATCAGGAGCTGGTGGACAAAGCGTTAACACTACTGACTCAGCAGTTAGAATTACTCACATTCCAACTGGAATTGTAGTTACCTCGCAAGACGAAAGAAGTCAAATAGCTAACCGTGAGTCTGCTATGTCTGTTTTAAAATCTAAGTTATATGACCTTGAAATGCAAAAAAAACAAAATGAAGAATCTAATTATCGTAAGCTTGCTGGACATGGCGATAGAAGCGAAAAAATTAGAACATATAATTATCCACAAGACCGTGTTACTGACCATCGAATCGGGTTTTCAACCTCTTTAAAACAAGTGATTGAAGGTAAATTAGAACCTATTATTCAAAGCTTGTTGACCGAAGAACAAAATCAAAAAATTGCTACAAGCGGACTGAAATAATGCCAACTATTGAAGAATTAATTCAAGAAAAAAAGCGATATGGATTAGAACCGACTGTTAGTGCAGATGAGATTGAATTACTGAAAAATAATATGCCAATTCAATATATTATGGGATATGTTGAATTTTTAAATACACGTATAAATTTAGAACATAAAGTTTTAATACCACGCTATGAAACTGAAGAGATGGTAGATCTTGTTTTAAAAAAACATATTCCTAAAGCTACTGATTTTAAGGTTTTAGATCTATGTTGTGGTTCAGGTTTTATTGGTCTAGCAATCAAAAAAAATGCCCCATGAGTAAGTGTTACTTTAAGCGATATTGACACTGAAGCTATTACTCAAACCCGGAAAAATTCAATTGTTAATTTCGGTTCTGATGAGTGTGTAAAAATTATCAAAAGCAATCTATTTAACAGTATAACCGGCAAATTTGACCTAATTATTTCTAACCCTCCTTATCTTGATGATAAAGTTATTTTGAAGAATAATAATTCCCTAATTCACGAACCACAACAAGCACTATATGCCCCAAATAAAGGTTGATATTACTACGATTTAATACTGTCGCAATATAAGAAATACCTTAAACCTAATGGAAAGCTAATTCTCGAAATTAATCCTCTTCATTCTGATAAATGAGAGCAAATTCGAGAAGCTAAAATCATAAAAGATATTAACGGGAAAAATCGTTTTGTTATTGTATAATAACGGTATGAATATTAAAGATTTAGTTATTAATCAAATTCAAAAATACACAAAAGTGAAAGTAGAAATGGACTCTTTACTTAAAGAATTAAAAATTGATTCTTTAAGTCTTGCCGAATTGGTTTTTGAACTAGAAGAACAATTAAAAATTCGTGTGAGCGACGACGAATTAATGAAAATAAAATCTATTAAAGATGTTGTCGAGTTAATCGAAGCATCAGACAGAGTTTAACCATTTCCATAAACATTAGTGCCTTATAACGCTAATGTTTATATTTCACAATTAAAAAAACAGGTCTCCCTGTTTTTTTTAATCTTTCTAACCTCTAAATAAATTATATATGTAGTATGCTGCATAAATGTAGTCATAAAATAATCTAAATCCAAAGTAGATTGAATATTTTAATCAAAGCAATTTAGATTGTTCTTGATTTTCATAAGATTTAAAATTATTATTAAATTTAACAATCAAGTATCAATCAAGAGCCATATATGCTAGCATCAATGCTAATCCCAGGAACGAAAACATTGTAGTAGCTCAACTTCGACTAACGAATCATACAACAATCAAAAAAACAAGTGTTGTAACCAACAATACTGATATAACTATTGATAAAAAAGTTACATTTATTTTCATGAAATAAGCTAGTGTTCCTAAAATCAACATAGCAACAAGAGGAATAAATAATGAAGCTAATAATAAATTAATATTTATTGACCCTAATCCACTAAAACTTATCGCACTTAAAATAAATATCCCTAAAACAATAGATGTTATTGCAGTATAAGGTATTGAGATATAAATTGGCATTCTTAAACCAAAAGCGAAAAAGATAATTACTAAAATTATTTCTAAAATTAGTGATATTGTAAATACCGGTATAAATATCTTTGTACTTTTAGCAAAAAAATTGACAAAAATCATTCCTGCTGCAATTGCTAAAATTAAATTTAAAGCAAAAACAATTATTGAACCAACTATTACTTTATTTCCAACTTTTCCTTTTAATTGGCTGTTTGAGCCAACATCTGATGAATAAAACTGATTTTCCATAACCTAAATGATATCACAAAATAAAAAAAATCACCTTTCGGTGATATGGCTGCCCCTGTTAGATTCGAACTAACGCATGTTGGTACCAAAAACCAATGCCTTACCGCTTGGCGAAGGGGCAAAATGGTGGAGGGGGAGGGATTCGAACCCCCGAACCGTTAGGAAGTGGGTTACAGCCACCCGCGTTTGGCCGCTTCGCTACCCCTCCACATTGCTAAAATTAGCATAGTAATTATAATACAATTTTTATTTTTGCCAATATTTTTATAAAAATTTATATTTTCCGGATTTGTGCAAGAAATAAATAATCATAGCGTGCGTTGTTAAAGTGGAATAAATCAATTTACCATCTGTTTTCCACTAAATAATATTAAAAAGAAATAATTTACACCTAAATCAATATTTTATGTGTAAATCAACTCAATTAAAGCTAGTATATTTACATTGAAAGTATAATATAAATATCAATTAGGAGATATCATGGAATTAACGGATGTTTATGACAATAATAGACAAATTATCAGAAAAAATGATCCACGCAAATCCAATTTAAAAGAAGGAGAGCATAAATTATTTGTTTTTCTCTGTTTGTTTAATCAAGAAGGTAAAATGCTTGTGCAAAAGCGTGCAAAAAATAAGCAAATATTTGGGGGATATTGAGAATTTAGCGCCGGTGGTGGCACATTAAGTGGGGAATCGAGTTATCAAGCTATCCAAAGAGAGACAATGGAAGAATTAGGATTTAATTATAAAAGCAAATATCCTAAGCCGTTTATTTCTCTAAATTTAAGAAATTTTATCTGCGACTATTATGTCTCTGAATGTAATTGAAATATTTCTCAATTTCAGTTTGATAAGAATGAAATTGATGAAATACGCTGAATGACTAAAGAAGAAATTTATGAAGCTGTTGATTCTAATTCGTTTATCCCTTACTATAAGTCACTTATCGATCTCTTATTTTCAACACGCAAAACTCCATACACAAGACTAAGTGACCAATCGTTAATATAAAGGATGTTTTATGTACACAAAATTTATTGAAAATAAAATCCCAAAAGACATATATAAACAGTTAGAAAATATTGAATTTATTTATAAAGGTTTTCATAATTATACATTTAAGTGTCTTTTTCAAGGAATTATGTGTCAATTGCGCCTGCCAATTTCTGATTTAGTTAATCACGATATTGAGGCAAGAGTTCTTAGTCATCTTAGCTCAACAATTTATTACAAAGACGGTATCTTAATCAGAAAATGATTTGAAGGCCAAACACTGGAAAAAATAAACCTTACACAAAAGATTCAGCGTGCTGTTATACAAAAAATTAAAGAATTTCACAAAATGGATATCGAGGTTCCACAAATTGACTTATTCACATATGGGAGGGGTACTGAAAAATATCAAAAATTAGTACAAAAATACTCAAAAACTAATGAATTAGTCACCTCACACTCAGACTTATCGGCCAAAAATGTTTTAATAAATGACAATGGCGAAATAGAGTTAATTGACTTTGAATGAGTTAGAAAAGCACATCCTTTTTTCGATGCTTTAACACTTGTACAAGCTCAAAATTTTGATAAAGAAATAGTCATGCAAGAATTTAACATTAGTGCACAAGAATTTGAAGAAATGAGTTACATCACTGATGAATTTAGAGAAAATGCTTACAAAATCAAATATAGCAATATTGCAGTTGATGACCAGGCAAAACAACTGACACAAGGTTATACTAATACTTCTTTTGTTAAAAATGATCTTTTCATCCAAAAAAAACACAAAAACGCTTTTAATCACTTAAATCCCTTAAAAATTTTTGATAAACTCGAACCAAATGAAAAAGTAATTTACGAAGATGAGCAAATAATTATTCGTAAATTCATAAACAATAAAGAATTCAGTTTTGATGACACTACAATTCAGGAAAAAATTGTTAAAGCTATTGCTCAATTACACACATTTTCAGTAAAATTGCAAAAAAATCAAATTGCTGAGCGTATTAAATACTACGTAAATAAGTTAAAAAACCATGAAAAATATAATGCTTGCTTTTCTGAAAATTTAAAGCAAAAAATTATTGATAATTCACTTACATTACCTAATGAAGTTCCAAGCCATAATGATTTAAATCGTGAAAATATTATTCTCAACACTAGTGACCAAATTAAATTTATTGATTTTGAATACTGCTCAATGAATTCAAAATATTTTGATTTAGCATATCATTGTTCAGACTTGGATTATGATGTCGATACTGAGCTAAAAATACTCAATTTGTATGCTAAATACACTGGTTTTTCAGTGAATTTAGATGAATATTACAGAGTTAAAGCAATTGTAAATTTTTATGGAATTTCCTGATCTTTAACCTACAATCCTGATTTTAATTTTGATTGATTGGCTAAGCATGTTTTTGTTAATATCAAGTTTTTAAAATAACATAAGAGCTGTCAAGTTTAACAAATTAGATATTTTAATTTTCAATTATAATTCTATATATGTTAAAGTTAGAAGTAAATTATAAGGAACGTATAGATAAATACATATCGGACAATAGTGAATTATCACGCAATGATGTTAAGCAATTAATACTACAAGGAGCAGTCTACCTAAATGACAATACAATTCCAGTTAATAAGCCAAATTATATTGTTCAGCAAGGTTGGAATATAACAATTACAAAACTCATTGAAAAACAAACGGATGTGGTACCAACTAGAATGGATTTAGACATCATCTATGAAGATGATGATTTAGTAGTTTTGAATAAGCCATCAGATTTAGTAGTTCATCCAGCTCCGGGGCACTACGAGGATACATTGGTAAATGGATTATTACACCATTTTAAAACCCTTTCAAATGAAAATGGTTTATTGCGACCAGGAATAGTTCATAGAATTGACAAGGATACCAGCGGGCTTTTAATTATTGCTAAAAATAACTTAACGCATATTAAGCTTGTTGAAATGTTAAAAAATCATGAAATAAAACGTTCGTACATTGCAATTTGTGATGGTTTAATTCAAAATAAAAACACTAAAATAAACCTCCCAATCAATAGACACGCTAATGATCGTAAAAAAATGACTGTACATCGTGATGGTAAAGAATCTGTAACAAATGTCACCCTTTTAAAACATTTTTACATAGATAAAATGCCAAAATCATTAGTTCTTTGTGAATTGGAAACTGGGCGTACTCATCAAATTAGAGTTCACCTAAAATACATAGGTCATCCGGTTTATGGGGACGCTGTCTACAATAAAAAAGTTGATGATTTTAATCAACGTCTTCATGCTTATAAGTTGAATTTTATACATCCGATGACCGGAAAAGAAATCAATGTTTTTGCACCTGTGCCCAATGAATTTGCAATTGCTGACTTCGATTTTAATACATTATTTAAATAAAATAAAAAAGGAGAAATATGAATCCATTCTTTAATAAAAATACACCAACAGTTGAAGAACTTTGAAAAGATGAAAAATCAAAATATCGCAAATTCGCTGTTGGTTCAGTAGTTTCATCAATCTTTTTGTCTCTATTATCAATCGCTCTGTGTCTTGTCTCAATATTTATTTTTGCATTGGGCGATGGCTCTACACAAGACCAAGCTCAAAATAGAATTAGCGATAAATATGCAAGCATGGTGATACAATGTATCTCTGTAGTCATTATTTTATTTATAACAATTAAATTTTTAATAAGTATTAAAAACTCATATCGTAATAAATCATTTGAGCATCTGAATTTAGGTACTTTAATGGTTTTTGGTTTTATATCATTTATTGGATTTATTGAGATTTTAGGATTTTTAATTTATCATCAAAACACGTCAAATAGCTACCTAGAACCTTTACAAATCACTCGTATTGTTTTAAATATTATTTTTTCCCTAGCTTCTGTTGTCCTATATTATGCGTTTTTCAGAAATCTTAGAATTATTGCCGCTAAGTTTATTAATGCTCGTAATTTTGAATTATTCACAAAAGAAGTTGAAAATATGGATCCTTCAAATCCACTATACAATTTATTTAAGTCTATGGCTCCTGAAAAACAAGAAATGACAGATAAACCTAACACGGACGAAGAGCCTGCCGAAATTATTGACAATGACAACAAAGAACACAAAAAGCAACAAATCCAAAAAATGTTAGATTTACCTATTCAGAATCTATATATTATTGCCGAAAAATTAAATATTAGTGGATACGATAAAATGGATAAAGAAGAATTAGCCAACTTAATTTACGAAATAACAAATAAGAAATAAAAAATAAAGGATTAATTATGGATTTTTATACCAAAATTAAAAATAGATATTCTGTTCGAGAATATGATACTTCTAAAGAGATTTCGCAAGATGATTACAACAAAATTATTGACGTTATCAATTCAGCACCTAATTCATCAAACTGACATTCATCAAGCGTTATTGTTGTCCGTGACAAAAATCTTTTAGAACGTCTAGGAGCAACTAGTAAGTATACCGGCGCTATTAAAACCTGCAGTATGTTTTTAATTTTTCTAGCAGATTATAATCGCCTTAATAATGCACAAGATAAATATTCCCAGAGTATGAATATACCAATCATTCTTCTGAGTCATATACTGTCGCTGTCGGAGACGCTTTCATTCAAGCAACTATGGCACAAGACATAGCGATTGAATTAGGCTTAAGCACTTGTTTTTTAGGTTTAACTAGAACTATTGTTAAAGAATTAACTGAAATTTTAGAAATTAAAGGCCAAGCTTTCCCTGTTATTGGCTTAACAATTGGTTACGCTAAAAACAATGGTGAAATTAAACCAAAAATGAACCGCGTGTTTAATGACCGTTATGATTTTGAACGTTTAAAATCAGATATAGAGAATTATAATCATAAATTAATATCTCATTTCAGTAAGATAAATCCCGATAAAAAAGCATGAAGCTATCAAGAAGCAACCATGAAATCAGCTTCTAGTTATAAAATGGATACAGATCTAATTGAAGATATTTGAGGATTAAAACTTCAAAAATAAATGACCCCGCAGGGTCATTTTTTAATGAGGTTAAGATATAATTGATGAATATGTTGCGTGTGCTATAACTGTTCATACTGGTAAAGCTAAAAGACAACACAACGTTCCAAGAGAGTTTACTTCAGCAGTAAAGGTCGTGTGTTCGTGTTTATAAGCGGCTGAGAAGATAATTGTAACCGCTGCAGGTGGACACGCAGCTAGAACAACAATAAGTGTTCCGGTTTGGCTGTTAATAGCACGTAGATATACTAAACCTGCAATAATACCAAAAATAACTAATGGTCTAATAATTAGCATTCTTGCAGTTGTAATTCAAACATCCTTATCAACAGCAGCTTTTTTAAGATTTGAGCTGGCTAATGAACCACCGATAACGATTCACGCAAGAGGAGAAATAATGCTTATACCAGCTTTAACAATTACACCTATAGCTGGGAATCTAACTAATAATCCTTCTCAGAATTGTTTACCCTTTGTAACATCCGTAGCAAAATTGAACGGGTCTGAAGGGTTAGTTGTTAACTTAGCATTTAGGCCTGGTATAAATTGAAGTGCTCATAATATCATTGACGCATATAAAATTACAAGCATAGGAGTAAATAAAGCTTTAACTACTGGTTTAACTTGATCTTTTGTAAATTTTTGACCTGAATATTGGAATTTTAAATATGAGAATGCACCAATCATGTATGGTAGGTTTCATACTTGAAGCAGTGCTGTACCTGTTCCGCCAAAAACTTCTTTTCCCAATACGTTTACAAGAGGTACTGCTTAGAATTGAAGTGATGCATAGGAAACCATCATTTGAGCGGCTAGGATTTTTTGAGCATAGCTTTCAACATACGCTTCTTCGTACTTAACTGACGTTGCTGATTTGTCAGACTTTTCGTATGCTAAGCGAGCTTTTGCTCTTAATTTTGTTGAAATTAAGCGTGGGAAAAACTTAACAATTACAAAACTATATACAGCCATTAAAATATAGAATGCTGCCGATAGCCCTATAACTACTCCCACTTCTTTTCCGATTGTAGCATCAGCTGGAACCATGAAGGCAACTAAACACAAGAAAGGAAGAGCTCAATCTAATAAGAACTTAGAGATTTTACCGTTAATTTCCTTTGTGAATAGTCCTTTACGTGTGATAATCCAACCGATTAGAACAAAGGTTAATGTTGCAAGAACGGCACCATATAACCCTTGCGAAGTTAATATCTTAACTAAATGGTTCATATTATCCTTTTAATTTAGATCTATTCAAAAATATAAGAGGTGGTACAAAGAGACTAAATTTGTACCACTATAATTATATTAAATTAACACAGTTACTGAATGTTTTGGAGGTTTTGTTTCAATCTCAGGCTGTTTTTTTAATACACTTTTCATTAAAAAGTTATTTATAGTACTTGAAATATCGTTAATTAAGCATTTTTAATTTAAAAGTTAAATAACTAACTTTATGGAAAAATAAGAAGAACTTAACTCATTTTAAAGCTAAAAATAAAATTATTATTAAAAATCGTGAGAAAATATAACAATATTTACACAAATATCTTTTAAACATTGTGTTTTGTAATTGCCAAGTTTTGTAATAATTGAAATTAAAAATTCAAGACAAAAGAATAAATTTTACTCATTTATGTGTCTTGAATTTGCAACTTTATTTATATAAAATACTAATTTACTCGTTTCCCTTGTTTTCTTTAGCCATTTCATTTGCAATTAGAAAACCCATAAAACAATGTGAAATAGCTATTCCAACAAGAGGGAGAACCAACGCTACAATAAAATATGTTTTATTTTTTAGGCGATATGCATTTATTAATGTAATTATTCAAAATACAAGTCCTGCGATACCAATTGGAATAAATAGTATTACAAATATTATAAAAAATGCAAGAGTGACAAAGGTGATGCTAGATTCCATAGCTAGTTGTACTACAAATAGCCAATGCAAAATAAGAACTAATATACCAAGAACAAAATTGGCAATTCCAAGTATAGAATAAGTTTTCGCTGTTTTTATTTCTTTTTGCTTAAACATTTTTTCTCCATTAAAAAATTCTATACCTATAATATAAACTGAAAAAATTGTTAAAGTCCAAACTTAAAAAATGATTTTTCAAAAAGCTATTTATTATTTAATTTTCAAAGTGAAATTTGCATTTTCGTTTTTAAGTTAGCTATAAAAACTTAAAAATTCAGTGTGGTTTATACCTTAATTTTTATTTTTTACTTTTAAACGTAATTTAAAAAAATATTAAAAATTTTCTCAAAGCATTTTTAGGTATAAATATAATTGATTTCTTAATTATTCGTGTTAAATAAAAAAGTTTTTATTTATAAAAATCATCATTGAAAATAGAAAAATTATTAACGAATCAGTCTATACTCCTATAAATGTATAATTTAATATTTAAGATTTAAATTTACTAATATATAATTCACATATATAAAATTAATAATTATAATAAAGTTTTGAGGAATTTAAATGAAAAACAAAAGATTTATGTTTGCCATTGACCTTGATGGTACATTATTATCATCAAGCGCAAAAGGTACAATTCACCCTATTGCCAAAGAAGCGATTGAAAGAGCTAAAAGGGAAGGTCACATTGTCTGCTTAATTACTGGTCGTCCTTGACTTTCAACAAAGCCAATTTATCATGAACTGGGCTTAGACACTGTGGTTACTAACTATAACGGTTCTCAAATTCACAATCCAAGTGATGAAAACTTTATTCCTTCAATCAAATACCTAAATCTTAACGAAATGCTTTATATTTTAGGTGACCCTAAAGTTAAAGATGAGATTACAAATGTCGCCATCGAAGGTCCGGGATGAGTTTTAATTCAAAAACGTGACGACGATTTAGAGCGTGTATTTGGATTTGCTCAAAATCGTAAATTTGTTGTCGGAGTGGATTTAAATAAAATCCCGCTAAGCCCAACTGGTATTATTTTTGATGTTAAAGAAACAACAGATTGCGAAGAATTAAGAGAATACCTACGTTCAAGATATGGTGATTTAGGTGAATTTTCTTATTGATCAAAAGGAGAAGGTTTAACTCCTGTATTTGATATTACTAATGTATCTGTAAATAAAGGTCGGGTAATTTCATTATTAAGTCGTTACTATGACATCCCACTAGAAAATATTGTTGTGTTTGGCGATGGACACAATGATGTTCCAATGTTTAAAGTTGCGAAAGTTTCGGTTGCGATGAAAAACTCAAAAGACCCAGTCAAAATGCAAGCAACTGTTCGTCTTGAATATACAAATGCTGAAGGTGGTGTTGGGTACTATATTAATCGATTTTTAGATAACCCCGAGGCAGAAATTGAAAAAAGCAATAAAGAACGAGCAAAAATGAAAACCGAAGCTTTTTTAACTGCAGATTTGGATTAATAATGCAGTTTATTGAATTTGAGCAATATAAAGTTACTGCCGATGATGAAATTATTGGTGTTGATGAGGTTGGGGTAGGTGATTATTTCGGCCCATTAGTTGCAGCCGCGGTATTTATTCCTAATATCAACAAAGAATCTATTTTGAAGTTAGGGGTTAGGGATTCGAAAAAAATTAACGACAGCAACATATTAAAAATTGCACCAAAAATTAAGAGTCTATGTACCTGGGGCGTTTATGTATTAACTCCTAACGGTTACAATAATATGAGCAGATATAATAATGCTAATGAATTAAAAATGTTTGCACACTTAAATGCAATTGAAAAAATTATCAATAAAATTGAGTTTTTTCAGTATATTTTTATTGATAAATACTCAACAACAAATAGCATGCAGAAATATTTTAATAAATTTAAAGGCCCTAATAGTTTTGTTAAATTTAGTGATTTTAGTCAAAATATTATTTTGGCTAATAAAGCAGAGTCGCTTTCAATTGAAGTGGCTTGCGCATCAATTTTAGCTCGGGAAGCATTTTTAATTAGAATGCAAGAATTGAATCGGCAATACAATATCAATTTTCCTTTCGGGGCTGGAAATGTTGTTAAAGAATTTGCGTTTAACTTGTGAAAAACACGTCCAGATATCGACCCCAAGCTAGTATGTAAAAACACATTTAAAATGGATTTAAGCAGTGATTAAACTGAAATTCAATACAAAAACACACGATAACCCGTGTGTTTTTATTTATTTTTTATTAGATCATGGGAATGTATTAGCTTCAGGATCTGGTTCTTTTAACATTAATAAACCAATTACTGAAATTAGTGATGCAACAATAATAATTACATACATTCAAATATTATTTACTGCGAATTTTCCACCAGCAATAATTGGGACTAAGTTAATTAAAATTAGAACAAGTGTAAAGAAAATAAATCCTAAACCTCAAATTAAACTAAACATTCATCCAATTGTTTTAGGGTTATTATCTTTGTATTCGTGTGGTGTATTCAACATAACTCCTTGAATACCTCATAATGATAATCCTGATAAGAAACCTAAAATATAGAAAATAACACGTGAAGTTATATCACCTTTAGAAACTCCTCATACGTATGTGATCATTGATAAAACATACAATGAGATTCCTAATAAAATAACTGATGCTATATATCATTTACGTTTTAGCGGGAATCTTGACCATAGGCCAATTGTAATAGGACCTACAAACACAGCAGCCAAGAATACAATATATCATTCTCTAATGTGTGTAGCTTCGCCCGCAGGATTTCCTGCTATTTCAGCAAGTTTTGGGAATATAACGTGCGATAGCGCTGTTGGAAGTACAACGGCACATAATCATCCCCCATATAGTAATGTTCAAGCTCAGGTAGCTTTTTTTCTAAAGTAAACCCCAAGTAATTTCAAGCCACTTTCTTGTTTTTCCATTGATTCTTCTTCTTGAGCTTTTTTAGCGTCAAATCTTGATCCAAAAATAATCATAACTAACAACGGAATAACATTTAAAGCTGATAATGTAGTTAAAATAGTTTTTCAATTATTCATAACAACATCGTTTGCTTTTGTGTAGTGTGCAACAACAAATGGTAAAACAGCAATAATTGTACCTAGTGGGTAGAATCAGATACCGAATTGCGAAACTACAGATTTTTGTTTTTTAGTAAAGAAATTAGCAACGATAGGTTGGGTCAAGATAATCATCATTGTCCCTCCAATTGCCATTAATGTTCTTAGTACTAAAAATAATACATAACCGTATGGTTGGCTAGGTAGAAATTGTGCTGGGATACCTAGTAACGTTAATGATAAAGCTACAATAGTAGTATATTTGTGGAACAGTTTCGATAACAATAAAGCAACCGCAACTGATCCGATACCACGACCAATAGTTATACCCCAGTTGGCTGCTTGGTTTTTAAGTAAAAATGATGAATCATTTCCATTAATTCCAAAGTACCCTAAAATACCAGGGTTTAATATTGTTTTATCACCTTCAATACTGATACCTTTACCAGTTAAATATCCACCAAAGCCTCAGTTAGCAATAAATAATAAATACGCTATCGAAATAAATAATCAAATAAAAATGCCATATAGCGCTTTATTTTTTTGCAACTTATCTTCAAAAGATAGTTTAGTCTGCATAACGCCTCCTTTCATAATTGTTTACAAAATAATTTTGCTTTTTTAGCATACCATAAAAATTGAAAATAATGCCGTTTTTCTCCAAAATCCTGTAATTTATAATTGCAGAGGCACAAAAAAGGCAATTTATAGAATCATTTTTTCATTAATAAATATCTAATTAGATACTTTTAGCAAAATAAACCTCAAAATCCTCAATTTTTTTTGCTAGGTTTAGCAAGAATACTAACCAAAAAAATAAAAACACATAAGAAACAACTAAGTACTTATGCGTTTTTATTTTTTAATCAAATATTTAAATTATACTCACGGATTAAATATGAATAGAATTGAACCACCTAGCAAAATTAAGGTTAGTAGACTGAATGTAACAGGGTAAAATTTTGATTTTATTTTCTTAATTTCTTCAACTGAGGAAGTTTGATTTAAAGTTTCATTTTTAGCTTTATCACGATAGTGATCTACTCTTTTTTCGCCGATAAATACAATGAATAAAATTATTGCTGAAAGAAAGGTTGGTAATATAACTTCTCCCATACCTTTTATCGAGGTAAGAAGCGACGATCTTTGAGTTGCGCTTCATCCATTTGTGACATCGGGTTTTAAGATATATTCATAAACAGCTTTATTAATAATATCTGAGGTTCCAGTGCCACCAGGTGTTGGAGATATCGAGTTAATATTGCGTGCCAACACGCTAGCAACAGTCATATTGAAATATGAACCTCCGACCAAATCGGGTTGTAACATGTCTGCTGAAAGGGCGAATCAAGCTGTTGGAACATAGAAAGTTAAAATTATTTTTCAAAATAATATTTCTACAAAGTTATATCACTTGCGAAGTACAGTTTTTAATCCCTCTCTTACTTTATACAATTCATATTGGTATTTTGATATCATAGCTTCCGAATCATAAACGTGTATAAACGGCAATCATTCAACCACATGAACAAATGTTTTTAGAATTTTATTTTGAAGTTTACTACTCAATGAAAGAACCAAAACGATAATAACTAAAAAAGTATCAATAGTTATTCCTAAAATAAGTGATATAAGCATTGTTAAAACTGCTGGATCTGATAAATTAGCGAAGAAATTGCCATAAAAATGAATGCCAATCGGCACAAATATAATTGTTAAAATAAGGTTTGAAATTTGCCATATAAAAGTGTTAATTACTATTGAAGATAGCAACTCAGGTCTTGGAACATCACGTCTTCGTAAAAATCAGTATGTAGCTAAATCGCCTCCAATCGACTTCGGTGTCACATTTTGTGCCACAAGCGATATCAGCGAACCAATCATTAAGTCAGAAAATTTTACTTTCACATTTTGTCAGGTAAGTAGCCGTTTAAATATAATTGAATTGATTATTGAATATAACGGGAACCAGCCCAACATTGCTATAAATGAAAGTCTTGTTCAGCGATCGTGATTAATTTGGTTTCACATCGTTCACAAAATCGCGCCAATGTTAGCATCCCCAATTTTTGTTGAATCTTTATAATTGTAAACAGAGTGGAATAAAAATAGGAATATACCAACTAAAATAAGTACCAATCCAATATATTTAATTATTGAACCTAATTTAATTGTCTTTATTCTGTTAGTTTCTTTTAAATCTAATATATTATCAATAATTTCTTTCTCTCTAATAATTGCGTCTAATTTTCTTTTATCATTTGAACGCATCCTAACATCAGAAAATAAATTTAATTTCTCAGTTATGCCATTGTATGATAAGACACACCTCTCGCCTTGTGCAAAACGTATTTCATACTGCGTTTTTAGTGAATTATTACTGATTTTGTACTCGTTTATACTCGTTATTTTTTGATTCGCTAGTTTGCCTGTCATTTTTATGCGATTGATAAAAGGTTCTAAATTAGAGTGTTCTAAATCATATATTTTATCCACCGTGTGCGAAAAACCAAATTCATCATAAATCCTTGACAAGATATCAAAAAGAGTAAGGTTTTTTTGCTTATAAAAAGCAACCATGCGCAAAATTTCCAAGGCAAATGAATAAGCATTGTAAGTTAGTATTTCAGGATTAATAATATATTCAAACTCGTTGTTATGTGCTAATAATAAATTTTTGTTTTGTTTAAACTTATCAAATAACTCATCATCATTGGAATACGTGAATACATCCAAGTTATTTTTACTTGCAATTACATCGACTAACGATCCAGTGTCAATACTGCGGGCTACATAATATTTGCTTAACTTAGTTCGATCAAAATTAGGATCATCGTTTATTAAAAAATATAAATATAACCCTGCTAATTGCGAAGTATTTAAGTACTTATAAACATGTTTGTGCTTATACGAAACGACTAATCCGCTTCCTTTGCTATTTATAGCTATATTTACATCGTTTTTTCTAAATATAGTTGAATTATGAATTTTATTTAAGTGTTTTAACTTAGATTTAAATCAATTTTTATTTTTATATTGATTAGCTATTGGAATATTTAAATTTAAATTTTTGAATATTTTTTCAAAAAATTCGATGTTACTTCGTGAACCAAATTGTATATTTTGTCTTAGTTCTTCAATATCTTTTAATGAACTAGAATCTGTATAAAAATTAGTAATTTTGTCGATTATTTTGTGTGAATAATTAATTTTTTTAAATTTAATTGTACGATCAGGAATTTCAACGTACATATAATCAGTCTCGGCTAGGTTTTCTTGCATATTAAATGCTCTATCAACACAAAAAGGTTGGCCATTATTGCAATAAAAACTAATTTGCATATTATTTTTTGAGCTATCGTGCTTTCCAATATATACAGAAGCGACAATATCATTTTCTTGTGCGACAACTCTGTGAAAAGTTTCCGGCAAAGTATCAGAAGATTCAGTCATAACAACCTTAAATCCATAATCATCTATAACTCTGGCAAAAATATTGGTAAATAATTCACCGTGAAATGTTCTATCATTGATTAATAAAATTTCTTTCTTTTCAGCACAATTTTCCCTAATAACACGGGCAAAAGACTGAGCGATTGCAGTAGCTGTATACTCATTTAATACCGCTGTACCAACACCAACAGGGGCAATTATCTTATGATTAACAAAAACAAAGTTTTTGCTAAATGCACTATTAATGTTTTTGTGTTTTTTGCTAAATTTTGAACTAAAAAGTTGCTTAGTAAACGATTTATCTTTACTTTCTCGTGATCTTCACTTCTCAAAAACTGGATTCATTTTTGCACCCCGCGATTTAAAAATAGTTTTATAAAATTATATATTTTAATTTCCCTATGATAATATAATTGTTTTTATGATAAAAATATTACTTGCTGGTACTCCTGAATTTGCTGTTGATATTTTTGAGCAAATTATTATAAACTACAATGTTGTTGCAATCGTTTCTCAACCTGATAGACCAAGTGTTCGTGGTCGAATTAGCTTACAAACTCCAACCAAGTTGTTAGCTCAAAAATACAATATCCCGTGTTTCCAACCTGAAAAAATTGGTGAAATTTATGACGAGTTAAAACAACTAGAATATGATTACTTAATCACAGCGGCTTTTGGACAATTTATACCCACTAAAATTTTAAGTATTGCTAAAAAGTACAATTTAAATATTCACGGATCTCTTCTTCCTAAGTTTAGAGGTGCCGCTCCTATTCAATACGCTGTTTGGGAAGGAGAATCTCAAACAGGTATTAGTTTAATGGAAATGGTTAAAGAAATGGATGCTGGCGATGTTTTTGTACAAAGTGTTGTTAAAATTGACGAAAATGATACAAGCGCTGATGTTTTTAAAAAATGTTCAAATGTCGCTTCTGAAAATATAGTTCAATGAATTAGAGACATTGACCAAAATAAACTTCAAAAAAAACCTCAAGACATCTCAAAAGTGTCGTTTAGCCCTAAACTGAATAAATCTGACGGCGAGATTAAAACATCAATGAGTGTTCAAAAAGCTCTACAAACAATAAAAGCTTTTTACCCCAATCCTTGTGCATTTACTCACATAGATTCTAAAAGAGTTAAAATTAATTTTGCTACATCAAACCCTGTAAAAAATGCGCCTACCATCCAATTAAGTGATGGAACAATATACTTGGTGGATTATCATTTCGAGGGTAAAAAACGTGTAAAACTTAAATAAAAACGATTTTAATAAAGATGCCATCGGCATTTTTTTAATTGCAAACAAAATATCTTTATATGAAAACGTGCCACAAATTAAAACCTTTTTAGACAAAAACTTATAGAGAAAGTGGTTTTTGGAATATTTTTGAAAAAAAAAAAAAAAAAAAACGTGTATTCTAATTAATGATCGAACAAAAATAAAGAGGTTAACATTATATGAAAATGAAAGCATTAGTATACCATGGCGAGCATAACATTGCTCTAGAAATGGTTGACAAACCGGTTATTTTAAAACCTACAGACGCAATTGTAAAAATTACAAGAACTACTATTTGTGGTACTGATTTAGGTATTTATAAGGGTAAAAACCCAGAAGTTGCTGACGGAAGAATTCTTGGACACGAAGGTATTGGAATTGTCGAAGAAATTGGCTCAGGCGTGTCAAATGTCAAAGTTGGCGATAAAGTTCTAATTGGTTGTGTAACACCTTGTGGAAAATGTGACAACTGTAGAAGACAATTATATTCACACTGTAGAGAAGCAGAGGGTGGATGAAAATTCGGATACATGATTGACGGTACACAGGCTGAATACGTTAGAGTTCCATTTGCTGACAATAGTTTATACAAATACCCAACATCAATTTCTGATGAGGTAGCAGTTATGCTATCTGACGCACTTCCGACAGGACACGAAATCGGTGTACAGTATGGAAAAGTTGCACCAGGTAAATCTGTTGCAATCGTTGGAGCGGGTCCAGTAGGTATGGGAGCTTTACTAACTGCCCAATTATACTCTCCATCTCATCTAGTGGTTATAGACTTTGACAAAAACCGTCTAGAAATGGCAAAACAATTAGGAGCCACACACACATTAACACCAGATGAAACATTAATTGATAAACTAAAAGAAATTGTGGGAGCTGATGGTGTTGATGTTGCAATCGAAGCTGTTGGTATTCCACAAACATGAGATACTTGCCAAAAAATTGTTAAGGCTGGTGGAAATATCTCAGTTGTTGGTGTTCACGGTAAAAAAGTTGACTTTAATGTTCAAGAACTATGAATCAAAAACATTACTGTTACAACAGGACTTGTAAACACAAATACACTTCCAATGTTAATTAATGCTGTTTCTACTGGAAAATTACCGGTTGAAGGCTTAATCACACACAAATTTAATCTTTCAGACATGATGAAAGCTTATGACACATTCTTAAATGCATCTGATAATAAGGCAATGAAAATTTTTATTGACGCAACAAAATAAAATTTAGTCCTTAATATAATAACTTTTCTTATTTACTCACGGAAAACCGTGAGTTTTTTATTGATTTTTACACAAAATTCAATAAAAAAACTGACTATAAGTCAGTTAAATAGTGAATTAACATATGGTGCCGACAACAGGACTTGAACCTGCGACCCCATCCTTACCATGGATGTGCTCTACCGACTGAGCTATGACGGCGTGCATATATTATAACTTAAATAATAAAAACTTAAAACGCATTTTGAAGCCAATTTTTAAAAAAATAAAATAAAAAAACGTTATCATGACACGTTTTTTCTAGCTTCGTATCTCTGTTTCAATCCAAGAACAGGCATGAATAATAAAACCGACATTGAAACGTTAAGTATAGGTTCAGCTATTAAATTAATTGTGTTTAAAATCAACATATCTCTTAAAGGAGGTAGCCCACTTAATTCACCAATAAATTTAGAGTGAATATACAATGAACCAAACACGAATATTGAATTAAATTCAGTAGCAACGAGTGTTAAAAGAACAAATTTTCATAATTTTGGACTTTTTTTTATGTTTAATACTCGGTAAGCAAAACACGAAACAACCCCAACTAAAAGGCGCGAAACAACTGAAACGTCAAGGTTTTGGAATCAAAACAAGCCAAGAAGCATTGAAGCTATAAATGAAGAAATCCCAAAACCAAAACCAGCAACCATAGCCCCAGAATATCCAAATTGAAATGTCGCCATCGCAACAATCAGTGGCAGGTAAGTTAATCAAAAGGGACCAAATGGAATATACGCCAAAAATACTGAAAAACCAGAAACAATAAAATAAGCTAAATATACAGCTAATGAAACCATTTTAAATATTAATGCATGCCGACTAATTGTTATTTTGTTATTTCTGTTAATTAAAATTACATTTACGTGTTTTTGAGATGATTGCATAATAAAATTATAGCAATATAAATTATTTTTTATATTTTTTTGCTATAATTGTATAGCTATTGTTAGGAGTGTAGTTCAATGGTAGAACAGCAGGCTTCAACCCTGCGTGTTATGGGTTCGAGTCCTGTCACTCCTGCCATTTTTTTATACTTTTTTACAAAAAATAATTACGCTAACATAATTATTTAACTAATTTGAATAAATCCTTGAATTTCTGTTGAATTTCCGGTTCAACCTCGAACGCTAATACCGCTAGTGCTTCAGGTCCTGTATGAATTGAAACTACCGGGGCAATTAAATCAATTATTGGTTCAACGCCTAAAATCTCAGTAATTTTTGCACAAAACGGCATTAATTCTTGCTCATCCGACATCGAATGCAGAGCCATTGTAATCAATTTTTTATTGTTATCGATTGGTAATATCTGAGCTTTGTCCTCAACTGCTTTTAATGAAGTTTTTAAAAAGTTTCTGCCAATTCCCTCTTTTTTCAAAAAACCATCTTCTCAACAAATTTTGGGAACGATTTTGAACATTTTAGCTGTCGCGGCCGCTGTCGGATGTAGGCGACCACCTTTAACTAAGTAATCATTATACTTTGGAATTAAAGTTGCATATTTGCGACCAACCCCTTTTTCCATTTGTACAACATATTCCTCAAATTTAGAACTGTCAATACTCATTTGGTGTTCGAATCAAACAAGATCTAAAATAATCATTTGTAAAACTTGAATAGACTGGACGACACGAATATTTTCAAAATCCTTCGCCAAAGCAGTTAAAGACGCACAACCTCCGGATAAATTTTTTGAAATTGGATAAACTAAAACCTTATCAAATTCTTTTGATAATTTAGTAAATAATTCTTCAGCCAAGCCTAAATTAACCGCTGATGTTTTACCATCTTCTTTTTTGCCATAAAACTCAAATAAATTTAAACCATTAACGTCAATACCGTCACGATACTTCTTACCATTTATTACTATATGTAAAGGTAAATAGTGTCAATTTAACTTACGTGCTTGTTCTTGAGTTAAGGCACTTGAAGAATCTACTACAATTGCATATTTCATAATTCTAATTATAAAAGAATATCGCTCATAAAAAATAGTCATTTTGCAAGATTTTTTACTAATCAAAAATTAAAAAATATTTCTTATATTCAACATATTTGTTTGAAATTTCCTCACTGTTGTGTGAATGATTGCATAAATTATTAATAAAATCAGCCTAAAAAACACAAAAAACGTATTTTGTACTCGTTTTACACGTCAAAATACATTTTTTGAATTATTGGTAATAAACCATATTCAGTTTTTAAATAATTATTTCTATATTATAATTAAGTTGTATAAAAAATATACGAATTCTATCTAGAAAGGAAACGCAAATGAAATACAAATTCATCGAAGCGGGCAAAGTGATGAGTTGCCCAGACACAATGATTCGTTTCTTAGACATTAACGGTGATCTAATTGACAAATCATTCAAACCAACAGCGTCGAAAGAACTATTAAGAGACATGTACCACAACATGCGTAAATCACGTTCATGAGACGAATATGCTTTAACACTACAAAAAACTGGACGTTTAGGAACATTTGCACCTATGTTAGGTGAAGAAGCATTCTCAACAGCTCTAGGTTTTGTAATGAAAAAAGAAGACTGGTTTGTGCCTCACTACCGTGTTCTAGCAACACTACTAGCACGTGGTGAATCAATGGAATCAATTTACCTATACTGAAGAGGTTCAGAATTGGGTTCAAAATTCATTTCAAACACAATGCCAATGCAAGTTATCATTGCATCACAAATTTCACAAGCAGCTGGTGTTGCTAAAGCACTAAAAATGGCTGGAAACGGTGCAGTTGCCTTCACAATTATCGGTAACGGTGGTACAAACGAAGGTGAATTCCACGAAGGATTAAACTGAGCATCATTATACAAATTACCTGTTGTATTCGTGATTTCAAACAACAGATGAGCTATTTCAGTTCCAGAACACAACAGCTACGCTGTTAAAACACTTTCACAAAGAGGTATAGCTTACAATATTCCTTCACTACGTGTTGACGGTAATGACTTGTTAGCTTCATACGAAGCTCTACACGAAGCTGCTGAATGAGCACGTGAAGGAAATGGACCAGTTCTACTAGAAATGGTTACATGACGTCAAGGACAACACACTACAAGTGATGACCCTCGTGTATACCGTACAAGAGAAGAAGAAATTGAACACGAAAAATGAGAACCATTCCACCGTATTGAAAAATACTTATTCGAAAACGGAATTATTACTGAAGCTGATAAAGAAAAATTCATTGCTGACGCAACTGAAGACGCCAAAAAAGCTTATGACAAGTCAACTGCAACCCTAGCAACTGAAGGATTTGACGAAGTATTTAAATACACCTTTGAAACATTACCTGAAGAACTTGTTGAACAATACGAAGCTCATAAAAGATTCCAATAAGGTTATATAAATAAAGGAGATTATTATGGAAAAAATTCTAGTTAATAATATTGCAGCCATCACAAACGCAATGGACGTTATGATGGAAAGAGACAAGTCAATCATCGTTTATGGTGAAGATGCTGGGTACGAAGGTGGAGTTTTCCGTGCTACCCAAGGTTTGCAAAAAAAATATGGTGTTGATAGAGTATTTGACGCTCCTATCTCAGAATCAGCTATCGTTGGTACAGCTATTGGTTCAGCCGTTGCAGGTTTAAGACCAGTTGCTGAAATTCAATTCTCAGGTTTCGTATTCTACGGTTTAGGTCAATTATTCGGTAATGCCGCTCGTATCAGAAACCGTTCACGTGGTAAATTAAGTGTTCCAATGGTATTGAGAATGCCTTGTGGTGGTGGAGTTAAAGCTCTAGAGCACCACTCAGAATCAATCGAAGCTCTATTTTGCCACATTCCAGGTCTAAAAGTTGTTATGCCTGCTACACCTTACGATGCAAAAGGTCTTCTAATTTCATCAATTGAAGACAATGACCCAGTTGTGTTCCTAGAACACAAACACGACTACCGTGCTTTCAAACAAGAAATTCCAGCTGGATACTACACAATTCCTCTAGGAAAAGCTGATGTTAAAGTTCCTGGTGATGACTTGACTGTTGTAACATACGGCCACATGATTCACGAAACAATGGGTGCTTTAAAACTTCTAGCTGAAGAAGGAAAAGAATACTCGATTGAGGTTATTGACTTAAGAACTCTAAAACCAATGGATACAGCTACAATTGTAGAATCAGTTAAGAAAACAGGACGTCTATTGGCTATTTCAGAATCAGTACAATCTGGTTCACTAACAGCTGAAATCATCACACGTGTAAACGAAAAAGCATTTGACTATCTAAAAGATGTTCCAGTTCGTTTAAACGGTGCTGACGTTACAATTCCTCTACCTTCTCTAGAAAGCAAATTCATTGTTGACAAAACTAAAATTGCTACTGTTATTAAAGAAATTCTTAAATAAGAGTACATACTACTAATTATGCAAGACGTCTCGTAAGTTACCGTCTTGCATTTTCATTTCTAATAAAAGCGAACAAAAAAACAGTCTTGACAGACTGTTAAGATAAGAAAGCTTATTCAGCTTTTGATTGAGAGTTAGCAAATAAGTCTAAACGAGATGATTTTCTTGCCCCTTTATTTGGGTGGAAAACACCTTTTTGTACAGCAGTTGCAATAATTGAGTGTGCTTTTTTAACCAATTCAGTTGCAGAAGCGTCTTTTGCAATAATTGCTTCTCTTGCCGCACGAATAGCTTTTCTAACTCTGGTTTTCATTGCGTTATTTCTTAGTCTGTTTTCTTCTGACTTAGCAATGTGTTTTACTTTTGATTTAATATTTGCCATAATAAGCCCCCTTTTTTCTACTCGACCAAATTAACTTGGTTGAAAAAATCTTTATTATTATAATATAAAAAAATAAAAAGCAAAACATTGCAAATAAATTTTAAAACAATCCAACATCATCACATCTTATTTTAAACACTCAACTCTGTTTTATTAATAAATTCAGCGTCCATGCTTACTTGATGCTGAATTTTAATTCGCTTTTGACTCACATACTAAAAAAATCAAATTGTTATAATTTCTCGTTGTGTTATAATAAAAACATCAAGTCAAATTAATAATTGAGTTGCTGGTGCAACTCTTTGTTATTTTTAAAGGAGTTATATTGAACTGAACTGCATTTTTAAAAGAAAAATTCGGAGATGTAATCATTGAGGCAAAAGAATCCAAGGCCGATGGACTTTTTATTCTTGATATTACTGTAAAATATACTAATTTAGACGATATAAAAACTATAACGGAAGAGATAAATTCGCAGGTAGATGAAAAATTATTTGAGCCTTTCCACTTTGTTTCAATCCATTCACCAGGCACCAAAATCGATATTGCTATCAATGACCTGGACGAGTATATCGGCACTGATTTACTGATAAAAACACACAAAAACGAGTACAAAACCAATGAATTTAAAGTTAAACTATTGTCAGTAGGTGACGAGGAAATTACATGCCAATGAAATCAAAAAGGCAATATTCGTAAAATCAATTTAACTAAAAGCAATATTAGTTCAATTCAAAAATATTTTAAGTTTTAAGGAGTTATAATGAGCAACATTTCAAATGCGCAAATGGCTTTAAATTTTTATGAAATCGTTAAATCATTTGAACAAAATCAAAAACTAAATTTAGACGATATAATTAATGTTTTTAATGAGGAAACAACTAAAATTCTATCTAAAATAGACCCTGAGATTGAAGTTGAATACATTCTTGATGAAACCAAAAAAACACTTACCCCCATTATTAAAACAATGGTTGTGATTAGCGATGATGAAGCTAATGAATATTTATCACAAGGTGACAACGAAAAACTTTTAATGTATGTAACATTCATTTCACTTACTGACGCACAAAAAATCAATCCAAGCGCTCAGGAAGGCGATGTAATTGATAAACCATTAGATTTAGTTCAGTTAAATTCAGCTGTTAAAAACACAAAATACTCATTTGTATTAAAAACTATTCACTCATCAATACAACAAGGTATGTCAATGTTGCGTAAACAACGAGTTTATGAAAACTTCAAAGACCGTATTGGCGAAAGAGTACGTATTAAATTTAACACCAAAAACTCAGATGGTTCTTGAAATGTCCAAATCACAGAGGAAAATGAAACACTTACACCTGCTTATCTACCAGCTAACTTAATTAGTTCTAAGCGCCAAATCAAAGGCGGCCAATATGATTATGCAACAATTACACACGTTGAAGAAGAAGCTAAATTAAGTCAAGTTCAGGTTTCTGTTGATTCGAAAGAAAATGTTATCGAACTGTTAAAACGTTCTATTCCTGAAATTAGTGAAGGCGTTATTGAAATCTTTGATGCTGTGCGTCAACCCGGAGAACGTACAAAAGTTGCTTTTAAACTTAGCGAACTTGCTCCTACTGATTTCGATATATTCGGAGCTATTATCGGGCCTAATGGTCAAAGAATCAATGCGGTTAGCCAGGAAATTGGTGAAAAAATTGATGTTATCTTATATGATGAAGACCCAATTAAATTTATTAAAAATGCAATGAGTCCTGCACGAGTTCTAGATGTCGTTATAAAGGCTGATAGTATAAGTAATAATGCTTTTTGAGTTGTGGTGGCCAAAGAATACTTAACCCCCGCTATTGGACGGCGTGGTGTCAATGTAACCTTAGCTTCTGCACTAACTGGACGTAATATTGATATCATCTCACAAGCAGAAGCTGATGCTAAAAAACTTGTATATAACAAACAAACTTATGACAGCGCTTCACATACACGCAATACACGCAAAAATACTCGTATAACACACAAAAACAATATGTTTTACGATCTTGATAAAGTCAGTGTATTTGCCGATTCATTCGAAAAAGATGTTGAAGAATTTAAAGAAAGTGAATTTCAAAATATCGATCACTCACAAATGGACTGAGATGTTAATGAGCTTTATGGTAAACCAGCTGTCGAGCCAAAAACTGAGGTTGAAAAGCCATTAACCATTGATGAAATAGCCGCACAATTAAGTGCTGAAGAAGCTAAAAAAGAACAAACTAGGGTTGACGTGGAAGACTATCGTAAAGTTAAAGAAGCGATTGAGGCTTTCAAAGTTGATGATGACTTATCTAATTTTGGTCTAGATGACTTTGATTTAGAAGACTTTATGAATGACGAGGACTGAGATTAAAATGGTTCGACGCAAGTGTATTGTTACTGGTTTAATATTACCTCTTGATCAGCTTGTGCGTGTAGATTTTGATAAAAAAAACAATATTATTTCACTTGATCTTGACAAAATTAAAAAGGGTCGAGGTTGTTATATTAATCTCAATGAACAAAATTGGGAATTGGTTAAGAAAACTAAGGCATTAAACCGTAGTTTTCGAACCAACGTGACTAAAGAAGTGTATAACCAAATTGAAGAAGAATTAAGGGGGGTAGAATGTCTAAAAAGAATAGATTATCAAACCAAAAAGATGTAGAGTCGCAATTAAAAAATATTAAAACAGAAGTTAAAAATGGTGTCTTTATTTTTACTAACTCTATGCCTTTAGGTGAATTTGCTACTAAAATCGGATTAAATGCAAATGATTTAATTAAAAGATTTATGATGCGTGGAAAAATGTATCAAATTAACCATATGCTTGAAGAAGAAGAAATAGCAGAAGTGTGTTTAGAAAACGGTTTAGACTTTAAAAAAGAACAAAACATTGATGCTTCAAACTTTTTAAACCGTGTTGAGTTTAATGACGATGAATCAATGCTTGTTAAACGCCCGCCGGTTATCACTATTATGGGGCATGTTGACCATGGTAAAACTACTTTATTAGACTATATTCACAATAGCAAAATTGCGCAAAGCGAATCAAGTGGTATTACTCAACACGTTGGAGCATATCAAGTTAAAAGTTCAAAAGGCGATATTACATTTATTGATACTCCAGGGCACGAAATCTTCACACAAATGCGTTCAAGAGGTGCTCAAATTACTGACATCGTAATTTTAGTAGTTGCCGCCGATGATGGTGTTATGCCTCAAACAAAAGAAGCGATTCAACACTCAAAAGCTGCTAATGCGCCGATAATTGTTTTCGTTAATAAAATGGATAAAGCTGTTAAAGACACTGAACGTGTTAAGCGCGAGTTGGCGGAAAACGATGTTATTGTTGAAGAATACGGAGGTGATGTTCCAATAATTTATGGTTCAGCCAAAACTGGAGAGGGAATTGACTTATTATTAGACACCATTATCGCTTTAGCTGACCTAATGGAACTAAAAGCTAATCCAAGTCGCTATCCTGCCGGAATCGTCCTTGAATCACGCTCGGATAAAGGCGTGGGTACAGTTTCAACCTTAATTATCACAAACGGAACTTTATTTAAAGGTGATTTTATGGTTGCTGGTTCAAGTTATGGGCGCATTAAAGCCCTTAAAGACACTGCTGGCAACAATATCGAAAGTGCCACACCCGGCACACCCGTAGTTGTTTCAGGACTAAACACAGCCCCACTTGCTGGTGATCGTTTTATCTCGTTTGAAGACGAAAAATACGCCAAAAAAATTGCTCTCGAAAAACAACAAATGGATAAGAAACAAGACCTATTCAATCGAAGCCAAAACACAAACGATGAGGACGGCAAAAAAATTCTAAATGTCATCATCCGTTCAGACGTTCAAGGTACTGCTGAGGCTTTAAAAGCAAGTATTGATGGCATGAATAACAATGAAGCTATTATTAAAGTTATCGGTGCGCAATCAGGACAGGTAACTAACTTTGACCTTCTTCTTGCTCAAACCTCAAACACTATAATTGTTACATTCCGTATCAAACCCAGCCCAAACATTAAACAAAACGCTAAGCAATCAGGCATCAAAATTGTTTACTATGATGTCGTATATTCAGTTATCGAAGATATGCAAGCTTGATTAGATGGTGAAAAAGCTGTTATTTACGAAGAGAAAAAAATCGGTTCTGGTCATGTTGTCAAAACATTTTTCTTCTCGAAAGTTGGAACAATTGCCGGCGTTATGTTAGATGAAGGTGTTGTCAAAGCGGGATGTAAAGTAAAAATTATTCGAAACCGTAAATTAATTTATGAGGGTGTTATTGACTCTTTAAAACGTGATGTTAATGATGTTAAAGAAGTTGAAAAAGGTAAAGATTTTGGTATGACCATTAAAAAATACAACGACTTTAAAGAAGATGATATTATCGAATTCTTTGAAGATGTTGCAGTAACAATTTAGTTTGGAGAAGCAAATGCAACTTGAAAAATATATTCGTGATATTAAAAATTTTCCTAAACCGGGCATCTTATTTAAGGATATTTCCCCATTGTTGGCTAATGGTGAAGCATTAAGTTATACGATTGACCAAATGGCTCTTTTAGCCAAGGATTGTGATGTCATAGTCGGCCCTGATGCTCGAGGTTTCTTATTCGGTACTCCTACCGCCGCTAAATTAAAAAAGCCCTTTATTATGGTACGCAAACCAGGTAAACTTCCTGGTAAGGTTATTAGTAAAAACTACGACTTAGAATACGGAAACAATGTTTTACAAATCCAGGACGGATTTATCAAACCTGGTCAAACCGTGGCTATTATTGACGATGTCTTAGCTACCGGTGGCACAACAAAAGCAATTGTTACACTCCTTGAAGAACAAGGCGCCATAGTTAAACGTATTATTTTACTTTTAGAACTTTCAGAACTTAACGGTCGTTCTAAATTTGCTAACACAAACATCGAGATTTCATCTCTTATTAGAGTTTAAATAACAAGTGTTTATACTCACTTTTAACATTAATTAAAACAAGCTCAACTAATAGCGAGCTTGTTTTATTCATTTATTTAGGGTCATTAGCATCCAAAATTAAATCATAGCTAATTGGGCAATGGTCAGAAACGCCATCGTATACGTATTGTCATTCATTATTGTAATAACTATTTGATTTACTATTAAAGTAAGTTACTCAGTCATTAATAGAATTAATAGAAGAATATTGGAAAATATTAGGATTTTTTACCAAATCGTATAAGTGAAATACTTGCGGGTTAGTAAATTTTAGATTCGAGCTATGGATTATTTTGTCATAAGGTTGTGAATACTTATCCATATTTTTTCCTAATGATGTATTGTCTTTTTGTTCATTTAAGACCATTTTAGCATTTTCGTAACTACCCACTCAGCCAAAAGCTCTATTTTCATTACCCTTTTTAATATTTGTATCACCTTGAAAAATTAAATCATCATCACCGCCGTTAATTGTTTTCATTCAATCAAAAACATTTTTTATATTTCATGCTTCATTAAATTCAAAAGAACCATTTCCTTTTCTCATAGATTTTTCACCTTTGTCTTTTTTAACCCCTGGACCATCAAAATGAGAAATAGCGTATGTAAAGTTTACATTTTCATAGCCACTAACTTTTGATCCGAATTTAGCAATAAATGGTGCTTTTCTTTCTTTATTTTCTGTTCCACCAAATTTAAGTTCAAATTTATCTCCATTATAAAAGGTATAGTATTTGTTATTGTTTAAAATTAAAGGAGAAATAATATTATCTTTATATAAAAAAGCTGCTTTTTTATCCGCAGAACCTTTTGGATAATCATCGGAAATAAGCGATTTTCAAATATTATTCTCATTCGGGCGATTCTTTTTTTCTAATTCATTTAGTTTTTTAACTAATTCATTCGGGACATTAGGACCATCTAATTCAGTTAAACCAACCAGATCGTACTCATTCGCAAAAATCACTGACGCTACAGCTTCAGCCTTAACCGGATTTTTAGATAATGTTTTATCTCCATAGTTTTTAACATTCCATGACGCAATTCTAACGTGTTTTTTGTTTGTATTTTGATTTATTTTTTTTGTTTGCCCGGAATCGGGTTGATGTGGATTAACATTTTCTCCACTATCTGAAGGATTTTTTGGTTCTACCGGTTCATCTTTTCGATCATTCTCAGGCTCAACATTTTCATTACCGTCAACTTCATTATCGCCGGGCATGTAATCTTTATCATCTGGATCGTCGTCATCTAAACCATCCTGTTCAGGATTGGGTTGTACCCTTGGTTTCTTATTTTTTTCTCTTTTTATATTTCTTTTAGGAGGAGTGTCCTGCCCTTCATTATTTTTGTCTTTTTCAACAATTACATTTGTAGATTCTATTCTTAATTGTCTAACAACCTCAAATTCATTTAGAGCAATTTTAAATTTTAATGATAAAGATTTATCATCATTTATAACTTTGTGAATTATCTCTAATCGATATCCTTTTGTTAATTCTTTACCACTATCAAATAATTTAAATTTATTTAACTCTGAATCAATGTTTTTAAAGTTAACTTTTTCGTTATCCGCTAGCTTAACTTCTAGACCTTTTTGTTGCACGTAATGTTGGGTGCAAGAAGCAACGACAACACTTCCAAAAGGTATTCCGAAAGCTAAAAAACCTAATTTTCTTTTTATACTCATAATTTAATTCTACTCTAATTAAATATATACTTAAACATAGACTATTAATATGTAATTTAGCACTATGGAATTGTTTTTATATATTATCTAATTTATACAAAATAAAAAACATATATTAGGGTTAAAACTAAATATATGTTTTTAAATTATTAAGATGTAAATTTAATTGTTGTTGTAATAACTTCTGAAAGAGTGCCGGCAGGAGTTTTTAATGGGGTTTTAAATTTAAGAGTGATTGTTTTTTCGGTGTCGTTGAATTCTGTGTCGAAAAATTGTTTATTCCTATTGGGTTTATTTGCAGTTTCTGAAGCTGAATAAATAAGCCCTTTATACTTATGTTTTTCAAATATTGTCTTTAGTTTGTCAGGTAACTTTATATTATTTATTCGTTTAGATTTAGTTTTATTTTTTCCAGTCGCAACAGAATTGCCATTTTTAGGCTCTATTATAAAAAGATGGTCACCATTCCTTAATTGTTCTTTTAATTGTTTGTATGTTACGCCATCACCAATGATCAAAAAAGTATTTTCATCTGCTTGTTGTTTAATTTCTGGCTCTAAATAATCAACATTCAGTCTATTTTCCTGTTTACTTGTGGTGTCATCACCGTCCATAATTTTTTTGTCAGATTGATTTTTGGGTATTGAACCATCAGAATTATTAGGTTTTTCTTGATGATTTTCCTCACCTTTTGTATTGTTCATTTCGCTATTGCCAGAATTTTGATTTGTTTTCATTTCATTATCTTGTTCTTTTTGATTATCTAATTTATTATTCTTTGCGATATTTTCTGACTGTGCTTCATCACTTTTAGGATTCGCTTTTTCAGGTTCAGGAAGAGCATTATCGTTTCTATTTTCTTTTCTAGTTGAATTAGAGATATTTTTATCATCTTTTAAGTTAGGTGCAGGTAACACTTCTTCTAATGGCATTGAAATTTGTTGCTGAAATTTATCAGAAAAACCTTCATTATTTTCTTTAACAAGTTTATAAACTAAAAGTATTTTTTTCTCACGTTCATTATATTCAATAAAAATACCTAATTTTTTGTCATCATTCCCAGGTACAATAGTTCTTTTTTGTTCAGTGTGTGTTAAAACATTATTATCATTAGAAAGTTCTTCTATTAATGTTAGTCCGTGTGATTCTTTTTTTAATTGACCTCACGAAAAAGAGATTTTAATTTTACCCCTACTGTTCTCAATTTTTAACATGGGATTGCTTGTATTTTTTGCCGCCTTTATTAAATTTTCAAAATCAGCTTTTTTGCCACTAAATTGAAATATTTGACCTTTTTTCTCTGTGGCTACTTGGAAAAGATGCTCGTTTTTGTATTTTTCGGTAGGCGCACTCTCCACTTTTTCAGTTTTCCCTCCTGCATTGCCATTGTTAGGAGTAGGAGTATCTTGTTGAGCTTGATTGCTATTTTTATCTGGTGCGTTATTTTCTTCTGATGATTTAAATTTGTAAATTAATTCTTCAAAAAGATCAGGTGATACAGTTTTATCATTATTTACTAATCTAAAAGATAAGTATATTCCATCTTTTTCTTTAACTATAACTTCTAAACCATATTGATTTGAGTTTACTTTACCCCCTTCTTTTATAGAACCAGCAGCTAATGTAATTTCATTTTTATCTACTCTATTTGTGAATGCTATTTTCTCAACATCTTTATTTAAAGTTAAACCTGTTTGACTATTATCGTTTGAAAATACAACATTTATTTTTCCTGTGTATTTTTTTGTATTTCCATCATATTCGTGTTTAATCTTAACTCTATTATTTTTTTGTTTAGAAATACTTTGAAGCTTGTTGATATTTTCTTGCTTACCATCGAAAGTAAAAAGTTTTTTTCCACTTTTTAAGTAATCGTATAGTTCTTTTGATCTAAGTTTTGATACATCGGCAGAATCGCTGGTTGAATTGTCACTGCCAGTGAATTTATCTGGAGAATCAGATGGATTTTGAGGTTTAGTCTCGGGATTTTTATCTGCGTCAGGGCTTGCAGGATTATTAGGTTCAGGTTCACTTGGGGGAATCACTTTGGGCTTTTCAGATAAATCTGATGTTGTTTTAAATCCTTCGACTGTCTTTTGCATATCCGCTAAAACAACATTTCCTGATTTATCTTTAATATCTAGCGCGACTAATACTGTGCCTGGTTTATTATTTACTAGTGCTACATTTTTTATCTCTGCTGTGTAATTTTTGTCACTAGATGTTACCTGAATATCGCTAGAATTCACGTCTTTTACATCCTTAGTTAAAGAACCATCTTTTGCACTTAGCGAAATAATATTTTCATAATTAATTTCTTTATTTTTACAAGCAATTACAGTTAGTGGAATTGATGCCACAGATGTAAGTGCTAAAGATAGGAAACTTAGTTTTCTCTTCTTCATTTTTCACCTTTTCTTATTTTTTGCTGTCTTAAATTTTTATTTATATGTATTTTATCATTTTGAATTCTGGCACTAATAACCCTAAATAATAAATAGGTAAAATTTTCAATATAATTCGCACAATTTGTGTATAAGTTACTCATTTGTAGCATAATTTCACTGAAAAAAAGTGGAAACTTAATTCCACTTTTAATTAATAAGTCTAAAATGAAATTCTTTTTCAACGAATAATTGTTGAATTTAATTCATATTCCATCATTTTATTTAAGCCCTGGTTTTTATCAATTTTTTTAACAGAGTAAAAATCTAGTTCTGAGTTCATGATAACTTCTTTATTTAATGTAGTTAGAGACTTACAAAAAAATGCATCTTTTTCACCGGCAATTAATTTTTGTTTAATAGCGCCTTTAAGTTGCGAGATATTTGCATAAATATTTTCAATACTTCCAAAAGTATTAATTAGCTTTTTAGCGCCAATCGACCCAATCCCATTAACCCCTTTAATATTGTCAGAAGAATCGCCAGCAAGACCTTTATAGTCCGGAATCTGCGAAGGTAAAATACCATGATAGTTTTCAAAATTATAAATATTATATGTATCAAAAAATCCTTCTTTTGATTTAAATATAACTTCCGTATTGGCATCAACAAGTTGTAATAAATCTTGGTCTTTTGAATAAATATAATTATTAGCAGTGCTATTTTTGCATAAAGTTGCTATTAAGTCGTCAGCTTCATCACCTTCTTGCTCAAACCATTTTATGTTTCAAGAACTCAAAATATCTTTAATGATTGCAAATTGCTCAAAGATTATAGTTGGAGCTTTTGACCGGCCGGCTTTATAGTCTTCATATTGTTCGTGCCGCTTGGTTTTTCCGTGTGCATCAAAAGCAATAAATAAATAATCAGGATTGATATACTTAATTAGTTTATGTAAAGTCATCATAAATACATGAACCCCATTTGTGCTACGGCCTTGACTATCTGTCATCAACTGTATATTTGGCATATATGAGGCATAAAATGATTGAAACATCAAAAAATTACCATCTACTAAAAGAAATTTTTTATTCATATCTCTCCTACTTATTTATAAATTTATAATCGACTAATTTGATAGATCTTTGCGTTCTTTTTAAAGCAGCTTCAAAAACCTCTCCTACACGAATTGGTGAATATTTATCCATTTCGCTATCTTTAGGAAATACAGTTATCTGCCCACTACTATCCACTAATTCCATAACAAAATACGATTTCCCTCGAAGTATTTTACGAGCCCCTAGTTGCACAGGAACGTATACAGTCTGCCCAACAGGTATATTATTTAACTTATAGACATAATCTTGTTCGTATGGTGATGTTAAAAACGCATTGTATATCGAGCCCAATAGTTGAGCTTCACTTTGAGCTTCATAATTAATATCACGCGACACTTCGTCGTGTTGTAATGTTAGATAACCCATCGAATTCAGTTTTTGCCGTGCTGATTGCCAATCTAAATTGGAAACTAATTTATAACAATCTTGTAACGTTTTAAAAGCATTCTCAATAAATTTAATATGGCCAAAATTACGAAAAACATTCGCTTTTATCAGTGTTATTAGTGCAGAATCGCCCAGTCCAGCAAATTTTAATTGTAATAAAGTGTCATTTAAATTTGCACCAAAATCACTGTTTTCTTCTTTGCATTTAATTATTTTATTTACACCTTCACTTCCAAAACCTTTGATTAAGTCAAAAGGCAAATACATAGAGTTATTCTTAACAATGCATTGTGAACTTGAATGAATAATTTCTGGAGAAAATACATTAATATTTAATCTACGCATTTCAGACACATAATCAGAAATTTTCTTTTGGTCGCCACGCATATTTGTAATTAATGCGCTGTAAAAATGCATAGGGAAATAGGTTTTATAATAAGCCATTTTCATTGTTAAAAATGCATAGGAAACAGCGTGTGATTTGTTAAAACCATATTGTGCAAAACGTTCAATATTACTGAAAACCAACTGAATTTGAGACTGATTCAGTCCATTTTTTAAAGCACCACGATAAAATTCATCTTTATATTTTTTAATTTCGTCTTCGTTTTTTTTGCTTATTGCGCGGCGCAAAAAATCGGCGTTAGCAAAACTCATTCCCGCAACTTGTTGAGCTATTTGCATAATTTGTTCTTGATAAACCATAATTCCATAAGTAGATTCTAAAATAGCATCGTACTTGGGGTGTATTTTTTGAATATTCTCCGGATTTTCTTTATTTTCAGCATAATTAGAGATATAACGTTCTGGCCCTGGTCTAAATAATGAAATAATCGCATACAAATCGTGAAAAGTATTGATTTTGACTTTTGAAATAGTTTTTTTCATACCGTCAGATTCAAGTTGAAATATACCTTGTGTTAAACCGTGATTTAAACGTTCAAATGTTTTTGGATCATTTAATAATTTTTTATAAGGATCATTAGCAAGGATATTTTCAAAATGGTATTTCGTAGGTAAATCTTGTTCAATATACTGTAATTCAGTTAAAGTTTTTAAGCCAAGAAGGTCGATTTTTAGCATCCCGAAAGACTCAATGTACTCCATAGTTAATTGAGTTTGTTGTGTTCCAATATTACTTTGCGAGACTGGGCTGTATTTTGAAATGTTGTCCTGTGAAATAATAATTCCAGCAGGGTGATAGCCAACTTGGCGTGGCAAACCTTCGATTTTTAGTGCATGGTGCAGTAAAAGTGGGTATTTTTCAATCAATAATTGGAATTTTAGATTAGTTTTTAATGCTTCGTCAAGGGTTTTGCATTCACCAATTGCAGCCGAAATTTGATTAAGCTCCACTAAGCTAATGCCTAAAATTCGCCCTGTATCTCTAATTGCTGTCTTAGCTAATATTTTTTGAAAAGTAGTTATTAAAGCCGTTTTTTGATAACCATACTTATTCACTACATAATCAAAAACTTCACCACGCCGATCATCTTGGATATCAATATCTATATCTGGCCAGGATACTCTTTCAGGATTTAAAAAACGTTCAAATAATAAATCATATTTAAGGGGGTTAATAGTTGTAATGTTTAATAAATAAGCAATTAAAGAACCCGCTCCACTACCACGACCCGGACCAACGGAGATGTTTCGTTCTTTTGCTCATTGAACCAAATCCTGAATTATCAAAAAATAGTCAATAAAACCTAGCTTTTTAATTGTGTCAAACTCCATTTTTAAGCGTGAGTATCAAACGTCCTTATCCTTGGGTAACTCGTTAAAAACACGTTTAATACCTTTATGAATAAGTTTTAAAAAAAGTTTTTCATTAGTTTTAGAATCATTATCATTGAATATTGCTAAATTAAGTTTCTTAGGTGGAAGTTCAAAATTACACTGCTCAATAATATTGTGAATTCTGTCAATTAATACTGAATTTATACTCAAATCATCAAAATAATTATGCGTCTGAGTAGTTGTAGGATGGTCGCCTAATTTCTGTAAAATGTTGAGTGTTTCATTGTCTTCGACATTCATAATTTTATTTTCTCGCAAATAAATTGCGTTGTGAATTGTGGCATCTTCAGAGTGCACAAAATAATTCGACCCCGCGATGTAGCCGTTGTATCCCGTCAATGCAAAATAACCTTTAGTTGGATGGTCTAAGACAAATATGTTAGGATCGTTGATTTGCTCAGGTTCAATTTCATTGCCCTGAGATTTTTGCAAAATTAACTCGTTGATTTTAACAAAGCCAGCGTGATTTTTAGCGAGCAGAATAAACCGGTACATTCCCACACCAAGATCAACGCCAACAATTGGTTTAATATTAACTTTTTGACAACTTTCTAAAAACACTCCAAGACCAAACATCGAATCTTTATCACTTAAAACTACTGCAGGTAGTCCTGCTTGACTGCTTCTAACCACTAAATCTTCCACACGAATTAGTGAGTCTAAAAAAGTGTATTCTGTTGTATTAAATAAACTGACAAATTTCTTCATATATAAATGATACTTAAAAGCTAAATTTTAATGCTGAAATAAAACTAATTTATTGATTTAAGTAAGTAAATTCAATTGTGTCAAGTTAATATGAAAGCGATAAAAAAACATAAAATACTGATAAATGTGTATTTTATGAAAAATTTAGTTGTAAATTAATTTACCTTGGATACGATTACGATTTAAATCATTTTCCAATATTTCAACCTTGATGTTATCGCCGACTTTTAAAATCTCGCGAGGATGGGTAATAATTTGATTAGAATCCTTCTTCATATTTGAAACGTGTATTAAAACATTATTTTTAACGCCAACATAAACAAAAACCCCAAAATCAGTGATACTTTGTACGCTTCCGTCTAAAATCATCCCTTTAACTATGTCTTCGGCATTTAAAATGTCTTTTTTAAATTTATAACCCTCTTTGTTATCGCGAATATCTTTAGTTGGATTCATCAAGGATTCCAAAATCAAGCTCACATCGTAGATATTTGAGTTCATTTTCTGCGCAAGTTGATTTATGTCTTGATTTTGCAGTAATTTTGTATCAATATTGCTAAGATCTAGGCCTAAGTATTCACATATCTTTTGTGCCAACTTATACGATTCTGGGTGTATAGAAGTACGATCGAAAAAGTTTTCTGAATCGTGAATTCTTAAAAATCCTACACTCTGCTCAAAAGCTTTTGGCCCGATTCCCTTAACATCTTTTAGTTCGTTTCTATCTTTAAAGCGATTAATTTTTTTACGATGCTCAATAATATTGGCGGCCATGTTAGAACTAAGCCCAGAAATGTAAGTTAATATTGTCTTGGAAGCTGTATTTAAGTCAACGCCGACAAGATTGACAATTTTATCAATCTTAAAGGCAAGTGCTTCTGAAAGTTCCTTTTGATTAACGTCATGTTGATATTGGCCAACGCCGATTGATTTAGGATCGATTTTAATCAACTCATTCAAAGGGTCTAAAAATCTTCTACCAATATTAATTGCTGATCTTTCTTCCACGCTAAAATCAGGAAATTCTTCTTGTGCAATCTTCGATGCCGAATAAACAGAAGCTCCCACTTCCGAGACAATAACATAAGCAATGTCTTCATTATTACGTTTTTTTAGTAATTTAGCAATAAATTCTTCTGTTTCACGCGATGCAGTTCCGTTTCCGATTGCAATTACATTAACCTTGTATTTATCGATCAGATAATTTACAATACTTGTTGATCGTTCTATTTGCATTTTGGGTGGCGTTGGATAAATTATATCCTTAGCTAAAAAATTACCTTGTGGATCTAAGACCGCTATTTTACAACCATGAACGTAAGCAGGGTCAATAGCCATAACAGTTTTATTTTTAACAGCTGGCCATAACAGCATATTTTCTAAACTTTCAGCAAATAAAGCGACAGCTTCTTTTTGTGCCCTTTCAAATAAATCTGATTTTATTTCACGAATAATTGATGGAATTATTAATCGATCAAGTGAATCATTTATACAGTTAGAAATAATTTTTCCAGTTCTTTTATTCTTAAAATAAATATTATTTAACTCATACTTAACACGGTTTTCATTGAAAGTAATGTCGTAAGAAATAATTTTTTTGTCTTCTCCACGTGATATAGCCAAAATTCTATGATTTGGAATTCGTTTTACACTTTCTTTGTGGTCATAGTAATTGCTAAAGTTTTCATTTTCATCAACAGCACCTTTTTTAATTTTAGTAACTATTGAACCAAAATTTAGAATTTCCTTCTTCACAAGATCGCGTGTTTTTGGATCTTGTGAAATTCATTGACTAATAATAAATTGAGCTTGCTCAATAGCAAACTCAACGTTTTCAACTTTACCATTAACAAATTTTTGTGCATATTTTAATGGATTAAAGTTGATGTCCGTATTTGTAAAAATTTCTTTTGCAAGAGGTTCTAAACCTAAAGCGATTGCTTCAGACGCTTTTGTTTTTTTACCTACTTTGAATGGTTCGTAAATGTTTTCTAACTCAACCTTGGTTTCTGCTTGACGTAGTTTTAACTCAATTTCAGAAGTTAAAAGCGTTTTTTCCTTTAATATTTCAATTATCGCTTCTCTACGTTTATTTAATTCAACATCATAAATATATAAAGTGTTTATGTTGTTAATAATTTCTTCATCAAGACCACCAGTTAAATCTTTACGGTAACGAGCGATAAAGGGAACTGTGGAATTTTCAGCAAGTAAACTAAGAACTGTTTGAACTTGTTTTTCACTGATATTTAATCTTTTTGCTACTGTTTTTACTGAAATATCCATAAATCCTCTTTATTTAATTAAGCTTTAACTTCGCTAGCATGTTTTCAATTAGATAAACTTGATGTGAATATATTAGTTAAAATTTTGATATCATCTTTTTGTAAATTGCTATTTTTAAACAATTCTGTAAAGTGGTCTAATACAATCTTTTCTTGTTTTTTTGTTAATTTAATGTTTGGTTTTGTGATACCATCTGGAATTACAACTTCTAATTTCGTCTTCGTTGGATCGAGAGCATTTTTTTGTGCTTCTTGTTTAACTTTTTCAATTTGTTTAGCATATCTGCTTATAAATTCATCATTTTTATTTTTAGTTATAAAACTTGTCATTTTAAGTAATAATGACAGTGATTCGTTAGTTTGTAATGCTGTGCTAAATACTTTGTTGACAATTTCAATTTTTTTGTTTAATTCTTCGTATTCTTGATTGTTTCCTGAGTTTAATGCATTTGAATTATTGTTTACGTCAAGTTTAATCACAAATTTGTTGTTTTCTTTATCAAACCTTGCTGTCGTTTTGTCTATATTAACATCACCTTTGAAATCAGCCAACTTCTGTAAATCTTCTCTATTAGAATAAAGATGTGTAGTTGCTTTTAAAACAGGTGCTAAACGTGAATAACCCCTCAACTTACCACCTGACACAATTTCTAAAAACTTATCGTTAATAGTAATTAAAAATCCATCACTCCCTAAATATCCAACATTATTGATTAGAGGAGATGCAAGAATTAATGAAGAAACAGGAGCAATAGCACCACCTAAAATACGATTTAATTTGACGTTTTTGCCACGTTTTTTCAGTTTCTGAGCACTACAACCAAATATTGCGGTTATTAAAGATGTCCCGATAAGGGCGATAATTCAAAAAATAAACATTGAGCATCATAATATTATTCCACCAATTATATAGCGAGATTCGTCTTTAAATATCCAGAAATTATCAATGTCATTTCTGCCCTTAGTAAATAATTTATAGTATTTATTAATATCAACTTTTGCTGCAATAAATACTGAAATACCGAATCCTATTACAATAAATATAAACATGATTACGGCCGGTCAAAAACCTTTAGCCAAACCTCAAAGTACACTTATTGCAACAAAAACAGCCAAAATACCAGCAACAATAAAAAATATCGTTGCTGGACTTATGTCTTTATAAAAATTAATAAATGCATCTAAAGGTCCTAAACTAAAAGAACTTGATTTTGTATTCTGATTAGATAATAATGTTTGCATATTCAAATATTATCACTTTCTAGTTTTCGCAGTAATACTTGCAATTAAATTATCATATTTAAAAAGATAAATTGCATGCACTAATTAATTAAACGTGAGTTTGGCTTCATTTTTCAAGGATTTTTCGTATCGATATGGTCTATAAACAATTTTCCATCAAGATGGTCAAGTTCATGTTGAGCAACAATAGCTAAATAGCCGGTTAGATCTACTCTTACTACTTTTTTTTCATTGTATGAATAAGCTTCAAAAACTATTCGATTGGCACGAAATACATACCCTTCTTGACCTGTAATGTTCTGCCCAACACTCAAGCAACCTTCTCCCTCAGCTAATGCGACTTGAAAGTCGCTTTTAGCGATGATTTTTGGATTAATAAACACATCTTTAACTGGTTTTTGACCATTTTCTAGCAATTCTGGATCAGCTGTACCAAAATTAATATAAAACATATTCTTTAAAACACCGTATTGCACAGCGGCCACACCAATACCAGGTTGGTATTTGGTTTCAGGAAGTTGAGAATCATCAATGTGATAAATCATTGCTTCAGCAAGCTCAATATCCTCAGGGGTCAAAGGTATTGGAATATCTTTTGATTTTTTGCGAAGCACATTTTTGGGTAGTTGTGTAATTGTAAAATCTCTGACTTTTAATTTATAATTCATAAAAATAATAATACCACAATATTAGGAGCTCTTATGCTTAGAATAATATCAGGAAAGTATAGAAGATTGCAAATTCTGCAACCCCGTAAGGAGAACACGCGGGCTACAAAAGACAGCATACGTGAAGCGATTTTTAATACATTGCGTTTTGAAATTGAAGGAAAAATTGTTTTAGACTTATTTGCCGGCAGTGGAGCAATGGGTATAGAAGCTATCAGTAATGGATGTGCAAAAGCATTATTAGTTGATAATGATTCTGAGTGTTTTAAAGTAATAAGCGACAATTTGAACAATTTAAAAATAAATAATGTCCAAATATTTAAAGATGATGCTATTCAATGATTAAGGAATATGGGTGGACGGGTTTTTGATTTTATTTTTATTGATCCACCTTATCGCAAATACAATTTAGTTAACGAAGCTTTAAATTTAATAGTTGAATTGAAATACTTAGAAAAATTTGGAACTATAATTCTTGAAACAGATGATATTACGCAAATTGTAATTCCTAAGGAATTAATAATTTCAAAAACAAAACAATATGGCAAAACAACCATTGTATATATTACTAATGTCGTCTAAAAGCACTAAAAATACTGATATTCAGTAATAAAAAACCAACAGACACAACACTTTTTGATGTGGCTGCTGCGTTCCCGCCCTGACCAGGTTACAATGTTATTGTTCTATTGGCAAATTTATTATAAACTAAAAAACGCAATATTAAAAACTTAATATAGTAAAATAATAATATGAGAAGTTTTTCATATAAAGACATTTCCAAACTTGCAAAAGTATCGATAAGTACCGTCAGTCGTTATTATAATGCTGGTTACGTAAGTAAAAAAACACGCGCAAAAATTGAAAAAGTTGTTAAGGAAAATGGATATTATCCTAATAATGGCGCTCGTTTGATAAAAGGTCGTAGCAGTTCTATTTTTGTAATTGCTCCAAAAGTTTATGATCACTCAGTATCGCACATAATTAATGGAATCGAAACAAGCGCTGAAACCCATCAGAAAAAAGTCTTTATCACGCACTCAGAACCGACTGCAATTCAATATATTGAAACAATTAGATGGTGTATGGCTTGAAAACCTAACGCAATTGTGTTTTTCCTTCCAAAAGGTGATAACACTGAAATAATAAACTTTATCAAAGACCAAGACTTATCAATAACGACTGTTGCATTTGGAGATCCAATCAAGGGCATGAATTATGTCGAAGTAGACGTTTTAAACGCCTTCTTTTCAGTAACTAAAATGTTTTATAACTATATTGAAAATGGACAAAAAGTTGTTTATGCTGATGACTTAAAATTAAGTCAATATCAGCGAGAATCGCGCTTTTTAGGATTTAAAAAAGCTTGCGAAGAATTAAACATTGAGTATGAGCGATATTTTATTGATAACCACAAAAATTCAGATGTTCAAAAATTTCAAAAATATCTATTTGATCAAAATCATGTCAATGTTGTTTGCTCAACTCACGAATCTTTTATTAACTTAGTTTCTTCAAATGATAATCAATTACGCTTAACCGATATTGGAACTCATTCAATTTACGATACGCAAAAAAAATACAAATCTAAAATTTTAATCGATTATCGTAAAGTGGGTGCAGCAATCGAAAAAATCATTTTTGATGCCGAATTAAAAAAACAAGATAAACCTAACGCGTATTTAGAACCAGTCTCTGTAAGCGTTAAGCCAACTGTCTTATCTCAAAAACAGGTTTAAATCCTGTTTTTTTATAAAAAACGTGTATAAACACTGAGTTTTATAGACGTTATGAATAATTTTTTAAAACTTTTTTTAAATAGCGTTCATTGTCACGCTTTTTTATTTGTTCACGTTTATCCGCTTTGTTCATTGAAGTGACAAGGGCTATTTCTACTTTAATTTTACCTTTATCATTAAAATATATTTTTGTTGGCAAAATAGTTGCATTGCCTAAATGTTCTTTTTTCGTTTGCAAGCGCAGGAGTTCATTGCGATGAAGCAATAATTTTCTATCTTGTGTAGGATTTGATTTAATTAGCATATATTCTTTAAATGTTGCGTTACATAAAAATAATTCTTTAGCACGAAAAAAACAATAAGAACTTGTTAGTTGAACAGTTTTTGCCCGTGCCGACTTTACTTCTCAACCTTCAAGAACTATTCCGGCCTCATGTTTTTCTAAAATTGAGTGACCGTGCAAACCTTTTCTATTATCGCTAATTATTTTCATATTATCTTTATTATAACAAACATTAATTTATTGATATTAATACTGTAAATTCTATAATCCAAATATAAAACTGTATTCATTTACAACATTTTAATGTTATTTATATAGCTTTATTTTTATCGCTAAATAATGATTTATATTCCGGTAATAAAATTCATAATATGAGATTTAAATTTTTCAATCTTATCTTGTTCTTGATTGAAAAATGGAAATCCTATTATTTTGTATTGGTCAGCAAATAACCCGCTAATATGGTTTTTCTCATTGATTTGCATTAAAAATTCTTCTTTTCATGAATCATTTTCTACAAGATGACTACCCTTGGGTTCAATAAATCCTTGATAAGTCGTGTCATCATATCTAGATTTTTTTCGCAAAAATAATAAAAAGTCAGGTTCAAATCTCTCACCGCTTTCAAACGAATATATAGCTAATTCAGGAATTCGCTCGTTTCTAACAACATAATACTCTAAATCTTTATCTTTTAGCAAGGGTTCTATATGTGTTTTAAAATATTTTATAAATAATTTTTCTTCGCTTGTGCCGTAGTTATCATTAAAAACATATCAACTTTCTTTAGATAAATCTAATTGATAGTTTTCATTAACACAATTATTTTGCGAATCTCCTTTACCACCATTTTGATCAATTGTGCTTAAACTTATTATTTTATCCTTAAGCACTTCACTAAGTTGCTTTGCAATAAAATCAGTCGAACCTTCGTATTGTGGTTTTAATTTTAGAATGTGTGAAGCAACCTCACCTAATGCATTTTTCACTGCTAAAAATACAGTTTTAGCAGTTAATTTACTGTGCGAATATTTAATTTCAATGGTTGAATTACCAATAAATTGATCTGAGGTTAAAAATTCTTTGGTTGATTTTAAATTAGGGTATTTTTCTTTAAGAACACTAAAACGAAGCTCATTATAGCATTCAATCGCTCCTAAAAGGATATTGTAATTAATCTCTTTTAGTTTTATTATTTCTGTATTTACTTTTAAATTAGCGATCTTGCTTTCATCAGAAAATAAATTTGATATAGCCCCTGAATTTTCAATGTCTGTGTAGTGATAAGTTTTAGATCTCATACTCGTTTCAAGTGTGTTAGGAGTGCTTTTTAGTACTCGTTTATTTGAATATACGAAGCTTTTTTTGTAAAAATCACTCGTCTTAAATTCATCTTTTAATTTGTACTCTAACTTGATAAGTTCTTCTGGTTGTAACCCAGTAGCAATAAGTGCTTGCTTAAGTTCTGATATATATTTGGAGTCATTTTTACTGTGAAAATACATTGTTTCTAGAATACGATTTTTATTAGTTATATCGTTATCATATTTTCTTTTGAATTTATATTCTTCATCCTCATCGACAAATGGGCAGTATCTAGCTCCACGACCTATAAGTTGTGCTTCTTTAATTGTGTATGTAGCAATTTTACCTGCTTTACCACTACCTTGTCTTGTATCATAAAGACGGACAATATCGAATAAATTTAACACATCTCAGCCCTCATTCAACATATCAACAGCAAAAACAATTCTTATTGAATTATCAACATCTTCTAATGAATTAACAAGTAGTTGACTTTCTTTATTATCGGCTGATGTACCGTTAATAATAATTGATTTTTCAATCGTAAATGAATTTTTAATTGAATGTTCTAATAATTCTAGTGTCTCATCTTTTTGTTTAAAATAATTAATCGCCTCATTTAATTTATCGATATTAAATAATTCAAGATTCATTAGTTCATAACTTGTTAGGTTTTTAATTTTGTTAAAAAATTCATCATAGAATTTCTTGGATTCGCTGATTTTTTGTGATTTTAACATAATTACAGGCTTGATATTAAGCTTTAAATCAGAAAATAGAAATCTTCGATACTCGCTCATAACAAGGGCAATAATCGTTCTTTGTCATAGGTCAGTGTATGTGGCAAAATTTTGAAAATCTTTTGTATATCCACTTTCCCTAAAAGAAATAAGTGGATAATTGAAAACAATTTTATCAATATATTTATCAAGAACATTGGCATCTTTTAAATCACACGTTGCCGTAAATTCAAGCATAATATTATCTTTATTACTCGATAAAGCTCTTGTAACTGAACTTTCTCAGCTTTTTACTGACGATTCCTCAGTCTTGCTACTCATTTTAGTTAATGTATTAATATGATGACTTTCATCAGAAATAAATACTATTTTATTATTTTCAAATTCTTCGTGTGTGATTGAATTTTCTTTTGGTTGTGCTAAATCTAAGTGAAGTTTTTGTGTCGTAGTAAATACTATTTCAATATCATCATTGAGTATATTAGTGCTAAAATTATTAACTTTTTTAATCTTTATGTTGTTACCTAAATACTCAATACTCTCATTGAATAAATATTTACTTGATAGTGGATTGGTAAAGTTTTCAATTGTTTTTTCAAGTACATTCGTCTGATTGACAAAAAACAAAAACTTTCTATAACCTTTTGTATATAGATAAAGAATAAGTCCAGCCATAATAACAGTTTTACCACTACCAGTCGCCATATGAAACAGTGTATGAATCTGTTTATTTTTTCTTAATTTATCATTTTCAAAATACAGAATAAAATTACTAAAAGCTTCTTTTTGGTAATCTCTTAAGTCTATTTTGTTAGAGAGACAACTATTAATAATGTCAGGAAAATCAATACTTTGACCATATTCCTTTAGGGTATTGATTTTTTCATATAAAAATTGTTGTGCCATATTAGTTACCTTTATAAAATGAATTACTAAATTCTTTATCAGCTTCACTTACAGCAAAATCTTCATCTTCTATATCAGAGTAATTTACATATAGCTTGTTTTTATCAATTAATTTAAGAAGAACTTTTTTCTTTTCACTTAAATCTAAAGCATTAAATTCATCATCAGCACTTGTTAACTCCTCAGTAGAAATATAAGGAATTATTCTATCATCTGAATATATTTGAGTTTTTATTGCATTAATACTGCTTTCATCGGCACTTTGTATTTTATTTATTAAGGTTTTTGAGTTTTCCATAAGCTCACAATAAACAAAAGAACCACCACCTTCTCAGTTTATTGTTTTAGAGATACCACCTTGTTCACCGTCAATAACTTTTTTCATTCTTTCAATCGTAACATCTTCAATATAGTCCATTTGCTCAATACCTATGTATCTTCTTCCCATTTTATGAGCTACTGCAGCGGTTGTACCTGAACCTAGGTGGAAATCTAAAACAAGGTCATTTTGTTGTGTAGAATAATTTAATAATTCATAAATAAGACCTTCGGGTTTAGAGTAGTTAAAAGGAACTTTTTCAAATAACAATTTCATATGTTTATTTGATTGTGTATTAGAATATTTTTCAATTATGCCTGTAGGTTGAATAGTTCTCGGGAGAATATTTCCATCATTGTCACAACTTAAATATTGTTTAGTATAAACATTTCCATTTTTAAAAACAATAAAATCATTTTTAATTCCCCACTCAAATTTTTCCTTATTCCATCTTCATCTTCATCCCCAATCCTTAATACTTGCTCCTCCATTTTGTCTGTCTTCCCATTTTTTTCGATCTCCTCCGGCATAATAAGTTACACCATCATTTTCTATTGGGTAATCCAAGCTTTTTACCCATCCCAAGCTTCCACTATCTAATTTAATAAGTTGATATTTTCCTCTTGTAGCAACATATTCATCTTGTTCCTTATATCTATCAATATCTTCAACTTGTAAAGGATTTATAGTAACATTATTTATATTTTTAGCAAAAATTAAAATATATTCATGCTTTTGCCTAAATAATTTACTATCACTTTTTCCCCCACCCTCTTTATTTAATCATACTATAGTAGTAATTTCGTTTTTTCTATCAAAAATATCATCCATTAAAACTTTACAATAATGAACTTCATTTCTATCAAGATGTACAAAAATCACCCCGTCATCACTCAACAATCTCTTTGCTAATTCAAGTCTATTTTTCATGAATGTTAGTCAAGTTGAATGATTAAACGAGTCGTTGTAATTAAATGAATCATTTCCTGTATTGTACGGTGGGTCAATATAAATACATTTAACTTTACCCTCGTATCTTTTAAGTAAACTTGATAATGCTATAAGGTTATTACCTTTAATTATTAAATTATCGTTGCCATTAAAGGTAATATTTTCTTCAATACCGTCTTTTGAATATCTTTTTACATTTGTAAAAACTTTTGGAGCAAGCATTCTACTGATTTCATCGCTAGCTATTATTTCGTTATAAAAGATTTCTTGTCTTTTCGCACTATCCTTGTCTTGCCCCCCGCAAGACACAGTCTTTATATAGAAAATCTAAAACAACGTCGTTTGTTTTAGAAATGAAATTGCCATTATGTGTCAGTCCAATTTTATTTGCATACTGAGTATATGAGTCTGGTAAAAACTCCTTAGACTCAATGAATCAAGCGAATTTTTGTTTATCAAAAATCAGTGTTCCATCAATATTTTTGAAAAAATTATCTTTTATTTGTTGATTAGAAAGCAATAAAGCGAGTAAATCCTCATTCATGCTCATAATATCGCTATAAACCTCTGTTTTCAATAGTTTTTTATCTTCTGATACATATTTATCTTTTGATAATAATACTTCTTCAACTATTTTAAAAATGTTTTTCTTCACGTTTGCTCCAATAGATCATATTCAATAATATTATTTTAATTTAAAAATCAGAGTATCTATAAAGAAAACTGTGGCAACCATACTTAAAATTAAAACTAAATACAAAAAAACACTGAAAACTCAGTGTTTTTGTGTGTAATATAAATTTTTATAAGTGTTTGCTTACAAATTCTTTTAGTTCTGAATATGGATGATATCCAACCACTTTTTCCACAACTTCGCCATCTTTCATAATAAATCAGGTAGGTAAATTTTTTACCCCGAATTCGCCAGGTAGTTGACGGTTTTCATCAACATCGATACGGAAGATATCTACTCCGTCTTTTTCAGCTAACTCTTCTAAAGAGTGTTTAAAGTTTCTACATGGTGGACATCATAGTGCATGGAACACTAATAAATATGTGCCTTTTTGTGTTGAGGCGTATTGTTCTTTATATTCTTTTTCTGTAATTTCTCTTAACATAAGCAATTCCTTTCTTGTTATTATTTAAATTTATTTTATACAAAAAATGCAAAATTGCATTAAAAATTATTGTTTTTTTTAGTTTTTGCATTTTTTGCTTCAAAAATTCAAGGATTTAGATGGTTATAAATCAATGTTTTTTACATATTTTGCATTAGCTTCAATAAATTCTCGACGCGGGAAAACTTCATCACCCATTAATGTTGTAAAAACTCAATCGGCCTGAGCTGCATCTTCTATTTGTACTTGTAACATTTTACGGTTGTCAGGATCCATTGTTGTTTCTCAAAGTTGCTCAGCATCCATTTCACCAAGACCTTTATAACGTTGAACTGTTATTTTTTGGCCATTATTCATTTCAGCCATAGCTTTGTCTTTTTCGGCATCAGAATATACATATTTGAGCGTTTTGCCTTGTTGTAATCTATATAATGGGGGTTGAGCGATGTAAATGAAGCCATATTCAATTAAAGGTCTGAAATAACGATAGAAAAATGTTAATAAAAGGGTTCTTATGTGCGAACCATCAACGTCGGCATCGGTCATAATTACAACTTTGTGGTATCTTAATTTATTAATATTAAAATCTTCACCAACTCCTGTACCTAATGCTGAAATAATTGATAAAATTTCAGCATTAGCAAATACTTTGCTTGGGTTATTCTTCTCTACATTAATAACCTTACCACGCAACGGCAAAATTGCTTGTGTCTCTCGATTACGTCCATTTTTTGCCGAACCACCAGCTGAATTACCCTCAACGATATAAAGTTCACTAATTTCTGCGTTTTTAGATGAACAATCAGCTAACTTACCTGGTAAAGAGCCGCTATCAAAAACTGTTTTTCTACGTGCAGCGTCCCGTGCGGCTTGCCCTGCTAAACGCGATCTTCGAGCTTCGTGAATTTTTTGTACCAATGACTTGGCTTCAACAGGGTTTTCATCAAGGAAACGCTCAAGAGCGCCACTAAATACTTTATTTACAGCAATTCTAGCGTCCTTATTTCCTAATTTACCTTTGGTTTGCCCTTCAAAAATAGGATCCGTATGTTTAATTGAAATTATTGCAACAATACCTTCTTTAATATCATCGCGCGTAAATTTTTCTTCCTCACTTTTAACATAGCCGTTCTTAATTGCGTAATTATTAATCAAACGAACTAAAGCATCATAAAATCCACTTTCATGCGTCCCGCCCTCAACAGTAATAATATTGTTTGCGTAACTCACAACATTGCTTGTAATTTTTTCATTATATTGAACAGCAACTTCAACAACAACTGGCGCTTCATCTCCGTATGCATACTCACCTTCAGCATATATTACTTCGGGGTGAATTAATTTTTGGCCTTTGTTCAGCTCTTTAACATAATCTATCAAGCCTCCTTCGAAATGAAATTCGATTTTTGAGTTATCACGCTCGTCAGCTACTGAAATTGTTAAGTTTCTGTTTAAATACGCTATTTGTTTTGCGTGGTCTACAATTACGTTTTTATCAAATGGATGTTCATCCATAATTGAAAAATCTGGATGAAATTTAATTTTTGTCCCTGTGTCCCCGTTTTGAACATCATCAATTACTTTTAGGGCCTGGGTTGTTTGCCCCCCGTTTTGAAAACTTGCATAATGAAGTTTATTATTACGCTTAACTCAAACCTCAAAATGAGTACTTAAAGCATTAACAACTGAAGCACCAACTCCGTGAAGACCTCCAGACACCTTGTAACTATCAGAATCAAATTTACCTCCAGCGTGTAAAACAGTTAATACAGTTTCAACGGTTGATAAACCTGTTTCAGGGTGAATATCAGTCGGAATGCCACGGCCATTATCTTCAATAACAGCAAAACCATCATTAGTAAGAGTTATATCAACGCGGTTAGCATAGCCCGCCATACATTCATCAACTGAGTTATCAACTATTTCTCAGATTAAGTGATGTAAGCCGCGTGGTCCAGTTGAACCAATATACATTCCTGGACGCACTCTAACTGCTTCTAAACCCTTTAAAACCTTAATATTTGATGCACCATACTCATTTTGCGACATAAGACCTCCAATATATATTAAAATTTAATATTAATATTATATATTAATAATTTTCTATTTTTTGTTTTTATAAATAATTTATAATTTAAATAGAGAGTGTATCTAATTTTTTAGAGCAGCTTTTTTTAATAATTATTGAAAGGAGATCAAAATTGAAGTCTCAAAAAAGTCAAGAAAATAATTCCAAACTTTATCGTAATATTGACGATGACAATGCTCATTTAGATATATTTACGCAAGAACCTGATCATCCAGTCTTGAAAAAAGTTAAACGTCAAAACACTGATTATACATACACAAGAATGTCTAATTTTGTGTTGAAATTATCTCGTTTTTACGCTCCAATGCCAATGTGGAAATTAGCGACAATAACTTCACTTTTAGCTGTTTTATTCGGTGTTATCAGTGTATTTTTTGTTAAAAACCCTGGTATCTACAACTTTGGAGCAGCTGCTTTTGGGCAAGCGGCGGCTAGATTAACTAACGTTTTATTACGTAATAATAAAAATATAACACCAGAAATTTATAACATTATTGACCACGCTTTATTCTGGATTCTTTACATAATATTATCAATACCTATTTTTATTTTTGGTTGAAAAAAAGCTGGCAAAGTATTTACAATGCTAACAATATTATTTTTAGTTGTTTCTAGCCTTGTTTCGTTTGCTATCGGTCAAATTCCAGGTAATGATAAATTCTACATGTTTGGTAATTTTTCACACAGTGATGTCCCAGAAGCTCTAAAAAACCACATTACTAAAGAGTATTGAGGAAATAAACCTCAAATGTGGTCTCTTATTCCTTTATTATGAGATGACGCAGGTAATGTTATAGCGCAAATGATTTTTGGTGTTGTTTATGGATTTATGTTAGCTTATTTCTTTGCTGTTATCGCAATTATTGGTGGTTCAGCTGGTGTAACTGGAATAATCGGCGAATATATGTCAGTTGTTAAGCAAAAAAACTTCGGGACAATTAATGGTTACATAAATTTAGGTATTTTAGTTGTTGCCGTATTATTCGGTTCATACTTGCCTGGTAGCTTATTAATTAATGGTTTTGCCAGTCAAATTAACCCAGAACAAATTGAGGGGTGAGCAACCATGAGTGCCTACGAGCAAGGTCAAATTACTGAAGCTATAGCCAATATGAAAAAAGTGGCATGATCTCCCGCGATGTATTTATCACCAAACTTTATTTCAACATTGTTCTCAAACTTTGTTTTTGTGGCAGCATTAAATAAATTATTCCCAAGATTTAAAATAGTTCAATGTAAAGTTTACTCTCCACACATGAGTGCTATTAAAGCGGCTATTATCGGAGACCAAAAAACCATTAACAGTTTTACCGTTACAGTTGGTGAAGGTGGCTACTCTGGATCAAAAACTAAAGTATTATCGTCAATTACTTTATACAAACAAGTTCCACGTTTAATTAAAAAAATACGGGCAGTTGATAAAGATGCTTTAATCACTGTATCAAATGTCGCATCAGTAGACGGTAAGTTATATATCCCTGGTGGCAAATTTTAAAAAGGTGCAATGCACTTTTTTATTTAAAAACTACGATTATTACTCGAATATACTGAGATTTGCTAAAATATATCTAATTGCTTTACAACCAAAACGAAAGGTGCTTAATGGAATACACAAGTTTTTTAATTCAGTTAAAACAAGCGTTAACTGCTGATAATGGGCCTAAGCTTTTATTAAAATTATTTGAAGCTCCGTACCGATATAACTCAGATTTACACCCTTTTCAAATCCAAACCAAAATGGAGCAATCATTTTTAAGATCGCAAGAAAATAAATTTTATAAATTCTTGATTCAGTGCGCTGAAAATATAGTTACAAACAGTTTTAGCAATCTAAATTACGAGCATATCAATAAGAACTTTAAATTATCATATTTAGAAAAAGACAATTTACCAGGCGATGAAAATCAAATATTATCACCCGAAGAGATTATAAAAGCATCACGCTCAGTTAAATTTAAAGCTAATATAACCTGAATCAACAAGGAAAAAAAAGAGCTTTATATTGTTAATGCTAAAAAATATGATACGGCATCGCAAACTGAATTTTTAGATTTCACATTTAAAATTAACGAGCGTTCAAAAGCACTACAAAACAACTATAGAGATTATAAAATACATTATATTTTATGATTTGTCAATGATTTTTACACAAATAATAACTCTTCCTTGTCTGAATTTGCAAGGTCGATCTCAAATGATAATTTTCAATTTTCAATCTATTATGGTTCTGGTTTTTTCTCTATTTTTGAAGCAGAGTCACAATGAAAATTAATTGAAAATCATATTCAAACATTTAAAAATGAAAATTGAGATAAATTATTAAAGATACCAAACCTAAATCGAGACCCAGAAACTCTTGAGTTTATGGTGCATTGCAGTGAATCTGCTTGAAATAAAATATCAAGTGATGACGAAAACGCTCTTAAAATACGGCAAATTATTTTTGATAATGAAGCTGAAAATAGTAATTATAAAATTGCTATGCAAAGAAGAAATGAAGTGGCGGTTGAAGAAGTCTAAACACTAAAACATCTATTTCGCATAAATAAATAGGAGTAAATATGAAAGATCGTCTAGGATTGCGTTTAAATAACGATATAACATCTGACCCGAATAATCAGCGTATTCAAAAATATTGTGATTATTTGGTTGAGTGAATTCGTTTACGCGTCAAAAAAGCGCGTGCAAAAGGTCTGGTAGTAGGTATCAGCGGCGGAATTGATTCAGCTCTTGTTGCTGCACTTGCTAAAAGAGCTTTTCCCGAAAATACTCTAGGCATAGTTATGCCTATCGATAATATGGAACACGATTTAGGTGATATTAAGCAATTATCTTCTAATATCGGATTGGACACAAAAACAATCAATTTGCACTCTACATTCAGTGAAATTAGCGCTGTTTGCAATGTAGAAAATAAAATGGCACTAAGCAATATCAAACCAAGAATCAGGATGGCTGCTTTATATGCTATCGCTCAACAAAATTCTTATTTGGTCGCAGGCACTGATAATGAAGATGAGATGTATATAGGTTATTTTACTAAATATGGTGATGGTGGAGTCGATATTTTGCCCATTAGCAGACTTTTAAAAAATGAAGTAAAATTAATGGCTAAATATTTAAACATTCCAGACAGTATCATAAATAAAAAACCATCTGCTGGTTTATGAGCGGGACAAAATGACGAAGATGAATTAGGTTTTTCATATGACGAACTTGATAATTATTTGAATAATAGGGTAGAATTATTAAATATTGAAACAAAAACAAAAATTAAACAGATGCATAAAGCAACTCAACATAAGCGTTGCAAACCATATCAACCGAAAACAATTGAACAATTTTTAAAGGAGAATTAATATGGCAGGACATTCACACTCGGCTAATATAGCTCATCGTAAGGGTGCCCAAGATAGAGCACGAGGTAAAATATTCCAAAAACTTTTTAAAGAAATTTATGTTGTGGCAACCGGAGCAGGCGGCCCAGATCCCGATTCTAACCCCGCATTAAAACTTGCTATCTCAAAAGCAAAAGCTAAAAACATGCCAAAAGCTAATATTGAGAGAGCGTTGGCAAAAGCGAAAGGAGAAGCGAAGGAAGGTGCAAGCTTCGTGGAAACTTTATTTAATGCCACAATCACAGGTGGCGCAACATTCTTAATCAAAACACTGAGCGACAATATGAATAGAACTAAATCTTCAATGACTGCATTATTTAACCGTCAAAATGCCGTCTTAGGAAAAACTGGACAAGTACCTTTTCAATTTGATTTATTAGGACTTTTAGAAATATCTAAGGATTTAGTCGATGAAGACTCTTTAACAATGATCGCTTTAGAAAATGGTGCTAACGATATTGAAAATTATGAAGAATCATTTTTAATTACTTGTGCACCAGAAAATTTCGCAGATTTAAAGCAAGCTGTTGAAACTAACTTAGGTGTTATCGATTTCTTACAATGTGAAGTTACATATGTTCCAAATTCAACAGTCTCTTTTGATGAGGAAAAATCAGTAAAAATTAAAGAATTTATTGCAAAACTTGAAGATGATGATGATGTTCAAGAAGTGTATCACAACATTGAATTCACTGAAGAGTAAAAAAATACACAGCAGTGTATTTTTTTAACTCAATAAAAATGGCTCTAATATGGAAATAAAAGATTTTCAATTTTCTTCAAACATCATGTGTCCAGTCTGTGGTATATAAATTGTCTTTATATCTTCAACATTATTTTCAAAATAGCGTAAACAGTTATCACGATCAATTACAGCGTCTTTTTCTCCCAAAATCAAAAGAGTTGGAACTTTTATGGCTTGTAGTCCTTTTTCTATGTCATTGTGTAATTGAAGGTTTGGTAGTGAGCGACCTAATTTTAATATATTATCATTGTTAAAATAGTTAGCATCGAAGTTTTTTTGTGTTAAGTTCATTCATCTTGAATCACTAGTAAAACGTGTCGTATCGTAATATAAAGCTTCTAAAAATTTTAAAAACTGATCAAAAGTTTTTGGGAAATATGTTTCAAAATATTTGTCAACTGTTGATAATGATGATTTATTCATCGGAGCAATATAAATCATTTTACTAAAAAGTTCTGGCTTCATTTCATAAGCTAGTGAAATTGTCCCACCACCCATTGAGTGCCCAATCAATGTCACATTTTTTAGTTTATTCTTTTCTACAAATTCTACAAGTAATTTAGCATACTGATAAACGCTAATTTCATGTCCATTTACTGGATTAGTATTGTTGTTTCCGGGAAATTGGATTGCATAATAATTCGATTTTTTTCAATATTCTTCAAAAATTCTAAATGTGGCCGGACTTGAATTAAAGCCGTGCACAAAAATTACATTGCTCTCCTCATTGTGATTGTCCTTAAAAACGTATGGATAATCATAAATAATTGCCTTCATTATTCTCCTTAATAATTGTAATTTTATCAATAAATTAATCGAATTTTAAAAGAGAATGTATAATAATTTTGCGATGAGCCGCTATTGAAGTGTATAACTTTAATATACCGCCCGAGTATTCGGGTTTTTATTTTTAAAAAAAGACTGGTTAAACCAATCTTTTTGTTTTATTTTTCGGTACTTTCGGATAATTCATTCGTTTCAACGGTTGAATGTTGCATTTGTTCTTGCGACATCGCAATTAATTCATCAAGCGAATGGTTATTTTCCTTTATGGCTTCAACTTGTTGTTTTTCAGGAAGTTTCATATTTTTGGCAATATACTCAATTTCCTCGGCAACAATAGTTTCTTTTTCAAGTAAAGCTGTTTTTATTAATTCTAAAAGCTCTTTATTTGCTAAAATAATTTCTTTTGCCCTAACTTGTGCTTCAAGAATAATTTTGCGAACCTCTAAATCAATTTCGTGGCCCACTTGCGCAGAGAACGATGCTGATTTTAAGTAATCACGACCTAAAAATGGAGAGCTTTCATCAGTTTCATACTGAATTGGCCCAAGATCCGACATACCGTATTCTGTAACCATTTTACGAGCTATTTTTGTTGCTTTTTGAATATCATCGCTGGCCCCTGTTGAAATATTATCAGGACCATAAATAATTTCCTCAGCAGCACGCCCTCCCATAAATGAAGTAATCATTGAGATTAATTCTTGTTTAGACATGTTGTATTTTTCTTCTTCAGGCATCATTAAATTGTAACCACCGGCTTGACCGCGGGGAATAATTGTGATTTTTTGAACTTTATTTGCGCCCGGTTCTTTAATACCGACAACTGCGTGTCCCGCTTCGTGGTAAGCAACCATTTCTAATTCTTTTTTAGAAATTACTCTATTTTTCTTAGCTGGTCCAGCCATAACTCTATCAATAGCCTCATCAATATCTTCAAGAGTAATTACTGGATGTTTAAATCTAACTGCCAATAAACTAGCTTCATTAATAACATTTTCAAGTTGCGCCCCTGAATAACCCGGAGTACGGCGGGCAACTTTCATCATATCAATATTAGGAGCCAATCTTTTACCTTTTGCGTGTAATTCAAGAATTTCTTGTCTTTCTTTAACGTCAGGTAATCCAACTGTTATTTGACGATCAAAACGACCGGGACGAATTAAAGCTGGATCTAAAACATCAGTTCTGTTAGTTGCAGCGAAGAACAAAATACCATTATTTTGCTCCATACCATCCATCTCAACTAGAAGTTGATTAAGTGTTTGCTCACGCTCATCATGACCCCCACCTAATCCAGCACCCCTTGTTCTTCCGATTGCATCAAGTTCATCGATAAAGATAATTGCAGGGGCGTTTTTACGCGCTTCGGCGACTACGCTTCTTACTCTTTTAGCCCCCAATCCAACGTACATTTCCACAAAATTAGATGCCGAAATGAAGTAAAATGGAACATTTGCTTCACCAGCTGTTGCTTTAGCCAGTAATGTTTTTCCAGTACCCGGAGGACCTCCTAGCAAAATCCCATGGGGCATTCTTGCCCCGGCGACTGCGTATTTTTTAGGATCTTTTAAATAATCTACAATTTCACTAATTTCTTCAATTGCCTCTTTATTACCAGCAATATCTTTAAATTTCTTATCACTTTTTATTTTCTTTGCAGGCCCTTTTCCATCACCGACCATTCCGACCATTCCGCCGCCACGCGCCATGGTTCTAAAGAATAATCAACCAATTAAAATTCATAACAAAATTGGTAATAAACTTTGCAAAATTACTTGTCATCAAGGAGCTGATTGTGATGGTAATGGCACAGATTGAATTGGGTCAATAGCGGCACCATTATTCGCAAACATAGATGCTTTTAGCAGTGTTGGATAATAATATCCTGCACCTAATTCGCTTATTAAGCCTTCTGATATTGATTCATGGCTCAATCAACGAATTGCGTTTTCAGTACCAACATTAGCAATAAATTTAGTTTTAACACCATTTGCGTCGTTAAAAATATATGAAATTTGCCCGTTTAATCTATCAATAAATATATCTGATAAATAAACTGTATCATTTTCTTTTGCTATGGCCGCTTTAATATGGTCTAATCATTGTTTAAGGCCAACAGGTTTATTTTGAGGCAAAAATCTTCTAAATAGCATATACACAAAAATAGCGGTGGCAATTACACCTAAAATACTTAAAAGAATTGTTCAAATAACCTTACCTTTATTTACAGGTTGTTTCTCTTTCATTGCATCCTTTCATATAAATTAATATTTAAAATTATATAGCAAAAATATTTTAATGTTTTAGCTTACCTTGTTTTTTAATTAATCATATGTTATTTTTAATTAAATATTTTCCAGTTCGGTTTTTGGAAATGTATCACTGAATTATAGATTCTAATTTCTTCGTACTTAATTTAATGTTCAAAAAATGTTTATGAATAAACATAAAAAATAATTGTTTTTTTTGTGTGTATTTTGAAAAACTGTCTTGTGAAAATTCGGATTTTTTTCAGTCTTCATACTTATTTTCAACGGTTTTTTGTGTATTTTCGCATTGAAGATTTGAATAATATTTTTCAAAAAATAATTCTTTTTCTTTAATGTTTCAACCTGATATTTTTGCCCTTATTTTATTCCTAGTATAAATATCTGAAAAATTTGATTCATCCACAAGATAAGGGATGCTGTTGGTATTTGCTAAATTCTCAATTTCAAATTTTCAGTATTTATCAAGAAAAGGACGATAAATATTCATTCCAAAAAGAATATTATGTTTTTTCATCCCTCATTGTAAGGGTTGTTTTTTAGCTTCTATCTGCATTAACACAGTTTCTATAAAATCGTCTTTATGATGTCCGAGCAATAATAGATCGCAATTATGGCGTCTATAAACTTCTGAGAAAAAACTATATCTTTCAATCCGTGCTCAATCTTCGAAATTGCCATTTTTCTCAGTGTATTTTACTGATTTTAACTCAAAATAAATCATGTTCAATTCACAAAAAGTCCGGACTAACTCCACCTCTTTTTGACTTTGAGCTCTCGTGTTGTAATTCATTGTAGCAACAATTATATTTTCAAATCCATACATTTTTATTGCACAATTTAAAAGAAACATTGAATCTGGACCGCCGCTCACAGCGACTAAAACATTATTTTTTATAAGTTCCATTAAATTTCTCAATTACTCTGTTAATATCATTATACACAAACGAAAGCGCTGCGTCAGCAGCTACTGATAAAACTTTTTCAATAATGGGCATATCTTCTAGGGTAAATTTACTCAAAACTCAATCTTTTAATTCAAATTTCGGATCACAACCTATCCCTATTCTTAGCCGTTTGAAATCATTTGCGCTTAGATGTTGAATGACGCTTTTAACCCCATTATGACCGGCATCAGAACCGCCTATTTTTATAGATGCTTGTCCTAATTTAAAATCTTTTTCATCATAAATAATCATTACATCAGAAGATGATATTTTGTAAAAATCACAAATTTCTCTAATAAATTGACCTGATTTATTCATATATGTTGAAGGTTTAGCTAAAATAAAACCATCACCCATACCAAAGCGTCCATTAAACTTTTCTTTATTTAATTTAATACCTGTTTTATTGATAAGATTGTCAATAGTTAAAAATCCTATATTGTGACGAGTAAATTTATATTCATCACCAATGTTTCCAAGACCAACTATAAGTTTCATAATTCCTCCATTTGAATAGAATCTGCAAAATTAGTTAGTGTTTTTTCTTTTTTGTGACCTTTTAAAACTTTTTCACGATAGTATCCTAAATCACCTAATATCACTAAATTTTCTTTCGAGCGAGAAACAGCTGTATAAATTAATTTAGTTTCAAATAAATAATCATATTCTGGAAGAACAGGGAATATAACACATGAACTTTCTGAACCTTGAAATTTATGAACAGTAAGGGCATACCCTAAGGTAATATATTGAATAAATTGGTCACGTGAATATTCAATTTTTTTATAATCAAAATTAATAGTGATTTTTTTACCTTCTTTATCAATCGATTCAATAAAACCTATTTCACCATTATAGACATTTAAATCATAATCGTTTTCATTTTGCACCACTTTATCACCTAGATAAAAAATTTTAGCATTTTCACCCGCGCCTATCTTAATTGAAGGTATATCTTCAATATTCAGGTTTTGACGATATAAATTCCATTCTTGCAACAACATATTCATTTTAATTGTTCCATGAGGAGTTTTATGAAGTGGAATTAATAAAGCGACATTTTGTATGCCAAAACGATCGACTTTTTCTTGATAAATGGATAATAATTTATCTTTAAAATCAATATTGTTAGCATCATACCATTCAATGTTTTCGGTGTTATAACGAGGTTCTTTAAATTCTCTAACTGCTAAAAAATGTTCAGCGATGTCTCTGTGGTCTGTTCTAAAAATTTCAACCAATTTTGTTGTTTGAAATTTATTAGATTCAATAATATCATCAAGCAAATTACCGGCCCCTATACATGGTAATTGGTCGGCATCACCTACTAAAATTAGTTTTTCAAGATCTGGCGAATTGTAAAGGACTGTATAAAATAAATCAGTATTAACCATCGAAAACTCATCAATTACCAATACTTTATGAGTGTTTTCTGTTAATTGGCAAGATAGGGTTGATTTAAAAGGGGTATCACTTATTTTAAAATAACTATGAATTGTTTTAGCATCTACACCTGACTTAGCTTTTAAGTTTACGGCCGCTCTTCCAGTAGGAGTTACAATAACTATTTCTTCTTTTTTGAATAATTTTTCACTTATTAAAAACTCTATAATGTTTTTAATCACAAATGATTTCCCGGTGCCCGGGAACCCTGAAATAACACTAACTGAATTTATAATCGCATTCATAAATGCTTCTTGTTGAAGTTTAGAAATACTGCTATGGGCTTGATAATTACTTATTTTTAAGGCAATTTTTTTTAATCTAGATAACCTAACGGCTATATAATTTTCTTTTCTAACAATCGAATGAGTAGAAAATAATCCTGTATCATCTCAGTATACAATGAAAGCATTATTAATCATATATGTAATAGCATCTAAAATTACTTTATCACTATAATTTAAAAAATCAGTTTTAACAGCTTCCAATATGTAATTCATTTTTATTTTTGTAGAGTTATTAGAATTAATTTCTTTTTCAATCGAATGATAAATTAATGCATAAAGACGCTCAATGCTGTTGTGCAATTCCAACGCTATACCTAAATCATCTATTTTAGAAAATGAGTAATTATGAGTGTAAACGAGTGTGTAAGGATTGATTTTTTTCAATTCCTCAATTAGGTCACCCTCTGAAAAATCAATTTTTAATGCATCATATAACTTTTCTAATCCATGGCTTAGAAAAAAGTTATAACTTTTGTTTGTGTAGGTTTTAAAAAAATTATCTAATGAAGTAAATGTTTTTTCGTTTATTTTTTCTTTAAATATTTCTGGATTTTTTAAAAACGAATCGATCCAATCTTCTCCAAATTGCTTGTCCAATTTCTCTATTGTCGCTCGGCCAATACCTGTATTAGTTCTTAATAGCACTTTTTTTAGCTCTTCGTTATTTTTCGGCTGACTGATTGATAATGAAACTAGATTTTTGTTTTTATATTTATCATTAAAATTTTCCGACAGCACAACATCATAATGCGTCATTAATTTTAATGCCCTACCTTTGCAATAAACTGTGTGATTCTCGCCCTCATCAGAAACAAAAATTGCCAATGCTCACAATCAATTATTTGACTCTCCGCCGCTAATTATTTTTTTGAACATTCCCCTTAATTGGATTTGATTTTTGGTTCCTTTTTTCGTATTTGCATTTACTTCATTATTCATATTAAATATTATAGTAAATTAAGTTTTTTTAAATAGTTGATTTATTGTTTATAAATATTATTTTTGACACTTAAAATAACAAGTTATCCACAGCATTTTTGCTTCTATGTAAATATTCATTAAATTTTAAAAAAATAGCTATAAATATGGTTTATTCGTAAAATATAAATATGTGGATAACCTGTTAAAAACTCAAAATATAAAAATTTAAATTATCAACATAATAAAATTAAAATATTATAGATATATCTATAAACGACAAAAAGGG